>JBKJQM010000286.1:0-12143 GCA_046594005.1 Mycobacteriales bacterium | reverse complement strand
CGACGACGCGCATGCCGGCCATGACGGCGGAGGCGGCGTTCGTGCCGTGCGCGCTGGCCGGGATGAGGCACACGTCGCGCTCGGTGTCCCCGTTGGCCTGGTGGTAGCTGTGGATGGCGAGCAGGCCGGCGAACTCGCCCTGGCTGCCGGCGTTCGGCTGCAGGCTGACGGCGTCGTAGCCGGTGATCTCGCACAGCCACCGCTCGAGGTCGGTGATGAGGCTCTTGTAGCCGCGGGCGTTCTCGCGCGGCGTGAACGGGTGCAGCCCACCGAACTCCGGCCAGGTCACCGGCTCCATCTCGGTGGTCGCGTTGAGCTTCATCGTGCAGGAGCCCAGCGGGATCATCGTGCGGTCGAGCGCGAGGTCCTTGTCGGACAGCCGGCGCAGGTAGCGCAGCAGCGCGGTCTCGCTGCGGTGGGTGCCGAACACCGGGTGCGTGAGGTACGGGTCGGTGCGCAGCAGCTCCTCGGGCAGGGCGTCCGCGGTCTGCTCGTCCAGGACGTCCCAGTCCTGAGCGGTGCCGCCGAAGGCCTGCACGACCGCGTCGAGGTGCGCGCGGGTGGTGGTCTCGTCGGTGCTGATGCCGACGGTGTCGGCGTCGACCAGGCGAATGTCGATGCCCTGCTCGGCGGCTGACCGCACGACGTCCGCTGCCCGACCCGGCACGCGGACGGTCACCGTGTCGAAGAACGCGTCGTGCGCGATGTCCACGCCGCTGCTGCGCAGGGCGGCGGCGAGCAGCGCGGCGTACCGGTGCGTGCGCTGGGCGATGTCGCGCAGGCCCTCGGGCCCGTGGAAGACGGCGTACATGCCGGCCATGACGGCCAGCAGCACCTGCGCCGTGCAGATGTTGCTGGTCGCCTTCTCGCGGCGGATGTGCTGCTCGCGGGTCTGCAGCGCGAGGCGGTACGCCGGGTTGCCGTCGGCGTCGATGCTCACGCCGACGAGGCGGCCCGGCATGGTGCGCTCGAGGCCCTTGCGGACCGCCAGGAAGCCGGCGTGCGGGCCGCCGTAGCCGAGCGGCACGCCGAAGCGCTGGCTGCTGCCGACCGCCACGTCCGCGCCGAGCTCGGCCGGGCTGGTGAGCACGGTCAGCGCCAGCAGGTCGGCGGCGACGACGACGAGGGCGCCGCGCTCCTTCGCCTGCGCGACCAGGGCGCGCGGGTCACGGACGACGCCGCTGCTGGCGGGGTACTGCAGGAGCACGCCGAAGACGTCGCCGTCAGGCAGCCCCGCGGACAGGTCGACGACCTGGACGTCGATGCCGAGCGGTACGGCCCGCGTCTGGACGACGGCGATGGTCTGCGGGTGGCAGTCCGCGTCGACCAAGAACGACGCCCCCGCCGGCGCCTTGCTGCTGCGGCGGGTCAGCGTCATCGCCTCGGCGGCCGCGGTCCCCTCGTCGAGCAGCGACGACCCGGCGATGTCCAGGCCGGTGAGGTCGGTGATCACGGTCTGGAAGTTGAGCAGCGCCTCGAGACGGCCCTGGCTGATCTCCGGCTGGTAGGGCGTGTAGGCGGTGTACCAGGAGGGGTTCTCCATGACGTTGCGCAGCACGACCGGCGGCGTGTGGGTGCCGTAGTAGCCCAGGCCGATCATCGGGACGGTGACGCGGTTCGCGTCGGCCAGCGCCCGCAGCTCGGCCAGGACCTCCGGCTCGGACAGCCCCGCCGGCAGGTCCAGCCGCTGGGTCGCGCGGATCGCCTCGGGCACCGCCTCGTCGGCGAGCTCCTCGAGCGACCCGCGGCCGAGGACGGCCAGCATCTTGGCCTGCTCGTCCGGGCTCGGGCCGATGTGCCGGCCGGCGAAGGGGGCGGCGCTCTCGAGCGCGCGCAGGCTGGGACGGGTCGACGGTGCATTCACGGCAGGGGGCTCCAGGCGGTGCTGGCCGGGCGGCACGCCGGACGGCGACCGCTGCCCTCCCCGCTCTGTCATGGGACCTGAGAGCTTCACCCGGGCCTGCCGGGCTTGCACCGTCGGTGGGACGCGACCTCGTAGGAGGGAGCGCCCGCTTTCCAGAGTTGCCTGACCCGCGCGGTCCGGTGGCCTGAGAGGTTGTGGTCCTGGGGAGGATTGCTCCTTCGGCGCCCCCCACTGGCGGTGAGGGGACTCTCCCGCGCGGGATCGTCAGCGCCCTCAGGCTACCAAGCGAGGCGCCACTGGGCCGCGTGACGTGCCGCCCACCACCCGCTGATCATCCGCAGCATCGGTGCCCAAGGCGTGCCTGCGCGGGCGGTCTTGCGCACCAGACCTGCGGATGATCTGCAGGAGCCAGGGTCAGGCGGTGGTGCGGCGACGGCGGCGGGTGGCCAGCTCGTCGGCGGCGGAGGTGTCCGCAGTGGAGCTGGCTCCGGCGGTGGCCCGCTCCCCCGGCAGCGCGGCGAGGGTGCCCTCGACGTCCCGGACGTGGCGGCCCACGGCGATCGCGAAGACGGCCTGGCCGCCCTGCAGGAGGTCGACGACCTCGTCGGTCGAGGTGCACTCGTAGACCGTGGTGCCGTCGCTCATCAGCGTGATCTGGGCGAGGTCGGCCACGCCGCGGTCGCGCAGGGTGCCGATGGCGGTGCGGATGTTGACCAGGGAGACGCCGGCGTCCAGGAGCTTCTTGACGACCTTGAGGACCAGGATGTCGCGGAAGGAGTACAGCCGTGAGGTGCCGGACCCGGACGCCTCGCGCACGCTCGGCTCGACCAGGCCGGTACGCGCCCAGTAGTCGAGTTGACGGTAGGTGATCCCGGCCGCGCTGCAGGCCGTCGGCCCGCGGTAGCCGACGTCCTGGGGCGAGGCCCCGGGGCGCTCGTCCTCGGGAAGGTCGTCGAACAGGGTGCCCTGCAGGCCGAGTGCCGGGCGGCTGGTCGCCGTCTCCAGCACGTCGCCGGTGGCCGGGATGTCGTCCCCTGAGGTGTCGTCCACCACGTCGGGCTCCTCTGTCCTGTGGTCCGGCGGGGCCGGAGGCGTGGCCGGGGATCGCGGGGCGGTCCGATCGGCCGAGACGGACGCTAGGGAGTCGAGCAGGCCTGGTCAACGACGTGGCACGGCATGTCGCAGCCCTCTACCTCACGTGGAGGGTCAGGATCCGCTCTCGAAGTCCTCGGGGCTGATCTGGTCGAGGAACTCGCGGAACTTCTCGACCTCGTCCTCCTGCTCGTCCGGGATCGCGATGCCGGCCTCGTCCAGCACCGCCTGCTCGCTGCGGATCGTGGCCCCGCTGCGCATGGCCAGCGCGATGGCGTCCGACGGGCGGGCGCTGACGGTGACGCCGCCCTCGAAGGCGAGCTCGGCGTAGAAGACGCCCTCGCGCAGCTCGGTGATGGTGACCGTCTGCAGCGGCCGCTCGAAGGCGGCGAGCAGGTCGCGCATGAGGTCGTGGGTCATGGGCCGGGCGGTGACCACGCCCTGCTGGGCGAACGCGATGGCGGTGGCCTCGACGGCACCGATCCAGATCGGGAGGTAGCGGTCGCCGTCGACCTCCTTGAGCAGGACGATCGGCTGCTGGCTCGGCTGCTCCACACGGACGCCGACGACGCTGAGCTCGGTCAGCGAGGTGTCCCCTCCGGCCTCGTCCACGGGCTCCTCCTCGACCTGCTCGGGTGCGCGTTGCCACGGGGGGCAACCGCCTGCGAAGACTACTCCGGGAGCGGTGCTCCTAGCGGCGCAGGCCCGGGCCCAGACCAGCCCGCACGAGCGTCGCGTGCAGCTTCACCGTCAGGGCAGCGAGCTCACGGGTGACCTCTTCGGCGCGGGCGCGGGCCTCGGGGTTGCGCTGGCGCACGAGCGGCGTCACGACCTGCTCGACGAGCCCGATCTCACGCTCCGCGGCGGACTTGAACGGCCGCAGGTGACGGGCCTCGATGCCGAACCGCGCCATCTCCGCGACGGTCTTGGCGACGACGAGCGCATCGCCGTCGTAGTGGCTGCCACCGGCGCGCGGGCCGAGCAGGCCGTACTGCTCGAGCTGGTCGAGCTGGTCGGGCTGGAGTCCGGCGGCGCTCAGCAGCTCCGAGCGGGACAGCCGGATCTCGCTGACCTCGGGCAGGAACGCGTCCGGGCCCGGCAGCCCCTCGGCGGACACCAGGGCGCGCGGCACCCGCGGCCCCGCGGCCGACAGGGCCGGCGGCTCGAGGCCGCGGTCGATCGCGTCCAGGTGCTCCTTGATGACCCGCAGCGGCAGGTAGTGGTCGCGCTGGGCCGTCAGCACGTAGCGCAGCCGGCTGACGTCCTCCCGGGAGAACTTTCGGTAGCCGGACGCGGTGCGCTCGGGCTCGACCAGGCCCTCGGCCTCGAGGAAGCGGATCTTGGAGATGGTGATGTCGGGGAAGTCCGGCCGGAGCTGCCCGAGCACCTCGCCGATGCTGAGGAAGGCGCGCGCCGGCACGGCGCCGGCTCCGAGCGAGGTCACCCCTCGCCGCCGCGCGGGCCGACGAGGAAGACCAGGCGGTACTTGCCGATCTGGACCTCGTCGCCGCCGGCGAGGCCGGCCGCGTCGATGCGCTCGCGGTTGAGGTAGGTGCCGTTCAGGCTGCCGACGTCGCGGACCACGAAGCCGCCGCCCTCGCGGACGAACTCCGCGTGGCGGCGGGACACGGTGACGTCGTCCAGGAAGATGTCGGACTCGGGGTGGCGGCCGGCGGTGGTCGTCTCCGAGTCGAGCAGGAAGCGGCTGCCGGCGTTCGGGCCGCGCTTGACCACCAGGAGCGCGCTGCCCGGCGGGAGCCCCTCGAGGGCGCCGCCCTCGGTGCTGTCGGGGCCGGCCTCGGCGGCCGGTGCGGCGCTGTCGTTGTCCAGCGCCCCCTCGAGGGCGGCCAGCGAGATGGTCGAGGTGGACTCGACCGACCCCTCCGGGGCACCGGGCCGCGACAGGGCGGCACCGCAGCGGGAGCAGAAGCGGCTGCCGTCAGGGTTCTGATGGCCGCACTGGGTGCAGAACACGGTGTTGCCGCCTCCCGATCTGGTGCACGGACGTGGGGTCCGCCCGGGACCGCGGCGCGGGCCCGTCTGTCGCTGGTACAGCCGGCCACCGCAGAGTGGGGCCGGTCGTGGTGCGCGCGAACCTAGCCGTCGCCGAGGAAGGGGGTCAACCGCCTCTGGAGAGTCCGCGCAGGCTCGACCTGAGGTCGAGGTCTAGGAGGCGCCGTCCACGAGGGCGGCGTAGCCCGCGGCGTCGAGCAGCGCGTCGGACGCGAGCGCGGCGTCGACTCCCCCGGAGGGCTTGATCTCGACCATCCAGCCCTCGCCGAGCGGGTCCGAGTTGACCAGCTCCGGCGAGCCGTCGAGCTGCTCGTTGGCGGCCGTGACCGTGCCGGCGACCGGTGCGTAGACGTCCGAGACGCTCTTGGTGCTCTCCACCTCGCCGAGCGACTGGCCGGCGGTCACCTCGGTGCCGGCGGCGGGCAGCGTCACGAAGACGATGTCGCCTAGCGCCTCCTGGGCGTACTCGGTGATGCCGACGCGGAGCACCGCGTCGTCGCCGCTGCCGACCACCGCGATCCACTCGTGCTCGGCGGTGTACTTCAGGTCCTCGGTCGGCACGGACGGGCCTCTTCCGGTCAGCAGGTGGGAGCCCAGGGGCTAGGGCGTCGGGCGAGCGTAACGAGGCGACGGAAGGGGCCGCAAGGCGCCCACGAGCACGTCCTCGCTGCGCTCCACGACCGCGAGGCCGCCGCGCTGCTCGACGTTGTCCACGACACCGCCCGGGATGCCGAGCGCCGCGGCGAGGGTGGGCGCGTCACCGACGACCGTGAAGCGGTAGGGCGGGCGCAGCAGCTGACCGTCCACGACCACGCCACCGTCGTCGCCCGGGGTGAAGGCCGTGCTGACCACCACGCGCACGGCCGGACGGCTGGCCGCGGCGTCGCCGGACTCCACCGGGCCCTCCAGCTGCACGGCCTCGGCGCCGGCGGCGCGCAGCTCCTCCAGCGCGTCGAGCAGCACCTCGGCGCCGATCTCGCCGTCCGGGTCGGTGATCGTGAGCCGGAGCCCCGGCCCACGGGCCGGAACAGTGCCGGCGAGGATGCCGAGCAGCTGCGCGCGCCGCCGCGCCTCGGCCAGCGCCGCCTCGGTGCGGCCGGTGCCGGTCGTCAGGTCGCGGCGGGCCTGCTCGAGGGCCGACACCTCGGCGCGCAGGCGGTCGTTGCGGTTGGACAGGTCGTCGAGGATCTGGACGAGGTCCTCCTGGCGGGCGGTCGCGAGGGGGCCGTCCTCCTTCGTGGACCGCACCTGGACGACGGCGGCGAACCCGAGGACGCCGAGGAGCAGCGCGACGAGCACGTCCACCCTGCGCAGCCGTGGGCGCAGGAGGCGGCGCACCCCGACGGGAGGCGCCTGCGTCATGCGTGGAACAGCCGGCGGCGGATGGCCGCCGCGTTGCTGAAGATCCGGATGCCGAGCACTACGACGACGCCGGTCGACAGCTGCCCGCCCACGCCGAGCTGGTCGCCGAGGAAGACGACCAGCCCGGCGACGAGCACGTTGCTGACGAAGGACACGACGAAGACCTTGTCGTCGAAGATCCCCTCGAGCTGCGCCCGGACGGCGCCGAACACCGCGTCGAGGGCGGCGACCACGGCGATCGGCAGGTACGGCTGCAGCCCGGCCGGCACGGTCGGCTCGAAGACCAGGCCCAGGACGACGCCGAGCACCAGGGCGAGAGCCGGGATCACGAGGGAGCTCCCGACGGCCGGGCGGCCGACGCGGCGCTCACCGGCCGAGCCAGGCGCAGATCGGGCGCGCTGGCCGCCGGCAGGCGGAGCTCGTCGGCCCGGCGGACCGAGAACGCGATGCCGTACAGCGAGGTGAACGTCGTCAGGCGGCGGCCCGTCGGCCCGTCCACGAACTCGAGCTCGAGCGCGGCGGGGTCACCGATGGCACGCACGACGTAGGGCGGCGCGATCGGGCGCAGGTCCACCAGCACGCTCTCCCCCGCGCTGCGCACCGCCGTGACGACGCTCAGCCGCTGGCCGTTGATGGAGATGGCCTCGGCGCCGGCCGCCCACAGCCCGTTGGCCACGTCCTGCAGGTCACGGTCCTGGACCCGGCCGTCGGGGACCGTGCCGCCGCGCAGCGGGTCCGCGGCGGCGCCTGCGCCGGGAGGCGCGTCGTCGAGGCGCACCTCGAGGCCGGGGCCACTCACGGCGGTCGTCGCGCTGGCGGCGCCGAGGGCCGCCAGCCGGCGGGCGGCGGCGCGGCCCTGCGCGTCGGCGCCCAGCGCGCTCTCGCGGACCGAGGCCACCTCGTCCCGGAGCTCGGCGGCGCGCGCGGCCAGGTCGTCGGTCTCCGAGGTGCGGGCGCGGACCTCGGCCGCCAGACCGCTGCGCAGCCCGGAGGAGGCCGCCTGGCGGTCCCGCACCTGCGCGACGGCCGTGCCGGTCACCAGCCCGATGACCACGAGGGCGACGACCGGGAGCACCCCGGCGCGGCCCGTGTGCAGTCGCCCGGAGCGTGGCGGGTCGGAGGTGGTGGTGCGGGCCGCGCGCTCGGCGTAGGCCTCGTCGAGGGTGTTGGCCATCATGTCGACGAGCAGCGACATGGAGCCGTCGACGCGGCGAGGCCGCTCCTGCACCTCGCCCGGCCCGGTCACACCGCCATCCTGCCGCAGTGCAGGGTCATGCCGTCGTGCCCTCGACGACCTCGGCCCAGCGCGTCACGAGCTCGGCGGCCTCGGCGGCGTCCTTCCCCTCGGCCCACACGTGCGTGACCGCCTCCGACGGGTCGGGGAGCACGAGCGCCCAGCCGCCGCCGGGCTCGACGACGCGCACGCCGTCGGTGGTGTCGACCTCCGAGCCCGCGGCGGCCTCCATCACGGTGCGCATCACCGCGCCCTTGACCGCCCAGGGCGTCGGGACCGACCGGCGGACCAGGTGGGCGTGCGGGATGCGCGCGTCGATCTGCGACAGGGTCAGGCGGGTGCGGGCGACCAGGCCCAGCAGGCGCACGAACGCCGCCATGCCGTCGAGCGCCGCCGAGAACTCCGGCAGCACGAAGCCGCCGCGCCCGTCGCCGGCGAACACGACGCCGGCGCCGGCCGCCGCATGGGTGAGGTCGTCCGGCGACGTCGAGGTCCACAGGATCTCGGTCCCGTGGAAGCGGGTCACCTGCTCGGCCACCCGCGTCGTCGTGACCGGCAGCGCGATCCGGCCGGACCGCCGCTCCGCGGCCACCAGGTCGAGCAGCACCAGCAGCGCGCGGTCGTCGTTGATCAGGCGCCCACGCTCGTCGACGATGGCAAGCCGCTCCCCCACGTGGTCGAACCGCACGCCGAAGGCCGCGCGCGACGACGACACGATGTCGCCCAGCCGCTCGAGGTCGCGCATGTGCTCGGCCACGGTCTCGCTGGTGGCGGTCTCGTTCAGCCGGTTGTTGACCGTCAGCACCTCGACGTCCAGCCGCCCGAGCAGGCTGGGCAGGACCAGCGAGACCGCCCCCCCGGCCGTGTCGAGCACGACCTTGAGCCCCGCCCCCTCGACACCGGAGACGTCGATCGTGCGCAGCAGCTCCGAGGTGTAGGTCTCGATCGTGCGCGACGGGAAGGTCAGCTCCGCGATCTCGCCCGGGAACGCGCGACGGAACTCCTGGCGGCTGAACACCCGCTCCAGACCGCGCTGCTGCGCCGGGGACAGGTCGGCGCCGTCGGCGTCCAGGAACGCGATGTCGACCGACTGCGGGTCGCCGGGAGTCGTACGCAGCACGACGCCACCGGCTGCGGGGGTCTCCCGGACCTGGAAGCGCGTCATGGGCAGCGGCGCGACCTCCAGGTCGTGCACGTCGATGGCGCTGGCGGTCAGCGCCGAGATGACGGCACGCTTGAGAGCCCGCGCGGCGCGCGAGGCGTCCCGCGCCGTGACGACGGTCGTGCCCTTCTTCAGGGTGGTGGCGTACGCGGAGGCCAGGCGCACCACGAACTCCGGTGTCACCTCGACGTTCACGAGCCCGGACACCCCGCGCGGCCCGAACAGCGAGGACGAGCCGCGGCTCTCCCAGATGACGCTGGTGTTGACGACCGCGCCGGCCTCGATGGTCTTGAACGGGTAGACCTTCACACCGTCCGAGAGGTACGCCTCCTCCTCCACGACGCACTCGTCGCCGACGACCGCGCCCTCCTCGATCCGGGCCGCGCGCATGACGTCGGTGTTCTTGCCGATGACGCAGCCCCGCAGCCCCACCTGCGGGCCGATGAAGACGTTGTCGTGGACGATGGCCCGCTCGAGGACGGCGCCGCCCTTCACCACGACGTTGTCGCCGAGCACGGTCAGCGGCCGCAGCTGGGCGCCGGCCTCGACCTTGGTGTAGGCGCCGATGCACAGGGGGCCGGTCAGCACCGCGTCCGGGTCGACGTCGGCGCCCTCCCCGATCCAGATGCCGGGCGAGATCTCGAAGCCGTCGACCTGCACGTCGACCTTGCGGGTCAGGACGTCGGCCTGCGCCCGGACGTACGCGTCGAGCGTCCCGACGTCCTCCCAGTAGCCCTCGGCGACGTGGCCGTACAGGGGCGCGCCCTTGGCCAGCAGCGCCGGGAAGACGTCGCCGGACCAGTCCACCGGACGACCGGGCTCGACGTGGTCGAAGACCTCCGGCTCCATGACGTAGATGCCGGTGTTGACCGTGTCGCTGAAGACCTGCCCCCAGGTGGGCTTCTCGAGGAACCGCTCGATGCGGCCGTCCTCGGTCTGGATGACGATGCCGAACTCGAGCGGGTCGGGCACCCGGGTGAGGCACGCGGTGACCAGGGCGCCTGACGCGCGATGGGCCGCCACGAGGGCGCCGAGGTCGATGTCGGTGAGCGCGTCGCCGGAGATCACGAGGAAGGCGTCGTCGCGCAGTGCGGACTCGGCGTTGCGCACGGAGCCGGCGGTGCCGAGCGGCGTCTCCTCCGTGGCGTACGACAGGTGCATGCCGAGCTCGTCGCCGTCGCCGAAGTAGGTGCGGACGAGGCTGGCCAGGAACTGGACCGTCACGACGGTCTCGTCGAAGCCGTGCCGCTTCAGTAGCCGCAGGACGTGCTCCATGATCGGCCGGTTGACCACGGGCAGCAGCGGCTTGGGCTGGTTCGCCGTCATCGGCCGCAGGCGGGTTCCCTCGCCGCCGGCCATGACCACGGCCTTCACGCGGGGTCCTCTCCGGCGACGGCGGCTAGCCGGACCGCGACGCCCGTTCGGCGCGGACGAGCCGGTTCACCTGCACGAGGTACAGGACGGCAGCCCACAGGTAGAGGGTGCTCCCCCAGGTGGCGAAGGCCCAACCCATGGGCCGGAACACTGTGGCGAGCGTGCCGGAGTTGCTGGGCAGCGCCGCCAGCAGCATGGGGAAGGCGTACAGCAGGTTGAACGTCGCGGCCTTCCCCAGGAAGTGCACGGGCAGCGGGCCGTAGCCGTAGCGGCGCAGCAGCGGGATCGTGGGGGTCAGCGCGACGTCCCGGCCGATGAGGACGAGCGCCCACCACAGCGGCAGTCCGTCCCGCGCGACCAGGGCGAGCAGCGTTGCCAGGATGTAGAGGCGGTCAGCGAGCGGGTCGAGCAGCTGCCCGAGCCGGCTGAAGCTGTTGTAACGGCGCGCGATCAGGCCGTCGAAGTAGTCCGAGGCGCCGGCCGCCATCAGCAGCAGGATCGCCCGGCCGTCGTGCTCGGCCACGAGCACCCAGTACAGGAAGAGCGGGACACCGGCGAGGCGCAGCATCGACAGGACGTTCGGGATCGTCCAGATCTTGTGGGGCAGGGCGGCGTCGGCAGGCGCCACCAGCTGCTCCGCCACCGCCCCGCCCCCTCTCGTCCGTCCGGTGCCCGACCCTATCGGGGCCGTGCGCCGCTGGACCTCCCGACGGGCCGCAGCTGCGGCCGGCGAGGTTGCTCGCCTCGTCAACCCAGCTGCGCGGTCGCCGTCCTCAGCAGGTCGGCGAGCCCTGGTGCCTCGGGCTCCAGGCTGTCGTGGTCAGCCGATCCGTCCGTACCCACGGCGCCGGCCGGCCGACGTGGTAGCCCTGCGCGTGGTCGACGCCGAGCGCGACCAGCACGTCCAGCGTCTCCTGGTCCTCGACGAACTCCGCCACCGTCTCCTTGCCCAGCTCGCGGGCGATCTCGACGAGGGAGCGCACCACGACCTGGTCGGCGTGGTTGGTCACGACGCCGCGGATGAACTCGCCGTCGATCTTGAGGTAGTCGAACGGGAGGTGCTTGAGGTAGTAGAAGGAGCCGTACCCGGCGCCGAAGTCGTCCAGCGCGAACTCGCAGCCCAGGGCGTTGAGCCGTTCTGCGAAGGCACGGGCGCGGGCCACGTCCACGACCGCCGCGGTCTCGGTGACCTCGATGATCAGGCCGGTGGCGCAGGGCAGCGCGGCCAGCTCGCTCTCCAGCAGGGCCAGCATGGCGTCGTCGCCCAGCGACAGCCCCGACAGGTTCACCTCGAAGCGCACGTCCAGCCCGGCCCGCTGCGCGTCGGCGAGCATGGCGCAGGCCGCGCGGACGACCCAGCGGTCGATCTGGGCGATCAGGCCGGAGCGCTCGGCGACCGGTAGGAAGCTCCCGGGCAGCACGAGCTCGCCGTCGCTGTCGAGCATGCGCAGCAGGAGCTCGTACCGCTGCCCTGGCCGCCCGTGCAGGTCGAGGATCGGCTGGGCGTGCAGCACGAACAGGTCGTGCTCCAGCGCCTCGCGGATGCGCTCGAGCCAGGTGTGCCGCTGACGCAGGTCGGTCTGCCGCGGGTCGGCGCTCGACGACATCGCCACGCGGTCGCGGCCCGCGTCCTTCGCGTCGTACAGCGCGACATCGGCGTCGACGAGCAGGTCCCGGGCCGTCGCCGGCTGGTCGGGGCCGAACGGCGCGATCCCGACGCTGGCGGTGATGCGCAGCGCCTTGCCGTCCTGCACGACGACGGCCCCGGCGCGCAGCGTGTCGAGCAGCCGGTGGACGACCTCGAAGGCCTCCTCGACCTCGGTGTCCGGCAGCACCGCGGCGAACTCGTCCCCGCCGAGGCGGCCGAGCACGTCCTGCGGCCGCAGCTGGCTGCGCAGCAGCGTCGCGACCTTGACCAGGACCAGGTCGCCGGTCGCGTGGCCCCGGCTGTCGTTGATGTACTTGAAGCCGTCCAGGTCGATGAGCAGGACGACGCCGGAGGTCGACGTCCGCCGGCAGTGCTCCACGATCCGCTCGATCTC
>JBKJQM010000008.1:0-17276 GCA_046594005.1 Mycobacteriales bacterium | reverse complement strand
GCTAAGCCTTTCAGCGCCGATGGTACTGCACGGGAGACTGTGTGGGAGAGTAGGACGTCGCCGGACAATCTTTGAAACGAAAGGGGCTCTGCACACCGTGCAGAGCCCCTTTCGCATGTCCAGAGGTGGTTGCGGGCGCGATCAGACGATGATGCGCATGGGCACGCCGAGCGCGTCCACCTCGTCGCCGAGCACCTCGGCGGTGCCGTCCAGCCAGCGCCGCCCGCTCCAGGCGGCGGCCACCGCGTCTAGGCAGTCGTCCGGCTTGGCGCTGCCGGGGAGCGGGTCGGGCAGCTCCAGGTCAGGCAGCCAGGCCCGCAGGACCTCCAGGCGGGCCCAGCGGCCGGCCACGGTGCGCTTCGGCGGCAGCGGGACGCCGCACAGGCGGCGCAGGGACACCTCGGGGTGCGCCTCGACCACGCGTGCCGCCGCCTCCGCGTCGGTGGCCAGCAGCGCATCGACCTCGGCGACCTTGCACAGGATGTGCCAGGTCTGGATCGAGACGCCCACGGAGCCGGCCGCGCGGGACAGCAGCGTCGCCTCCGGCTGACTGCCCGCCTCCAGCACCACGCGGGGCGGCACGAAGAACACCGACGAGCGCTGGGCGCCCAGCTCGAGGCGGGCCTCGACGTCCGCGGCGCGGCGCGCCGCGCCCGGGGGGAGGCCGATCGGGATGTCGACGGCCACGACCGCAGCGGGCAGGCGGAGCAGCTCGGCGAACGAGCCGGTGTGCCAGCTCACGTCGTCCCCCTCGACGAGAGCACCGACCCAGCCGCCGGGGCAGCCGTCCACGCCGAGCGCCGCCACCATGACGGCGATCCTGCCCGACCGGCCGGGGCAGGCGGGCAGGCCCGCGGCGGCGGCGCAGGGAGGACCCGGCAGACTGTCGGCATGCGCGTGCACCTGGGGTCCGACCACGCCGGCTTCGAGCTGAAGGAGGCGATCGTCCGCCGCCTGACCGAGCTCGGCCACGAGCCCGTGGACCACGGGCCGGCGCAGTACGACGCGGTGGACGACTACCCGCCCTTCGTGCTGCGCGCTGCCGAGGGCGCCGCGCAGGACGCCGGCAGCCTCGGGGTGGTGCTGGGCGGCTCCGGCAACGGCGAGGCCATCGCCGCCAACAAGGTCGCGGGCGTGCGCTGCGCGCTGGCGTGGAGCGTGGAGACCGCCCAGCTCGGGCGCGAGCACAACGGCGCCAACGTCGTGAGCCTCGGCGCCCGCATGCACGACGAGGCGAGCGCGCTCGCGATCCTCGAGGCCTTCCTGTCCACGGACTACAGCGGCGAGCAGCGGCACAGCCGCCGGATCGCGATGCTGACCGAGTACGAGGGCACCGGAGCGCTGCCGCCGCTGCCCGGGCAGTAGCGCGCGGTCTGCGGCGACTGCCCGCAGACTGGACCGGTCCGTCCCCGTACGACTGGAGGAGCCCCCTTGCCCGAGGGGCACACGATCCACCGGCTCGCCCGCGACCACCGGCCGCTGCTCGTCGGCAAGCCGGTCAGCGCGTCGAGCCCGCAGGGCCGCTTCGCCACGGGCGCGGAGATGCTCACCGGCCGGGTGCTCGCGGGCATCGAGCCGTACGGCAAGCACCTGTTCTACGGGTTCGAGGGCGACCAGCTGCTGCACGTGCACCTCGGGCTGTACGGCAGCTTCACCGTCGGGCACGGCCCGGCGCCGGAGCCGCGGGGCGCACTGCGGCTGCGCATGATCGCGGACGACACCTGGATCGACCTGCGCGGCCCGACGGCCTGCGAGCTGTTCACGCCGGCCGACCGTGACGCGGTGGTGGCCCGGCTCGGCCCGGACCCGCTGCGCAAGGACGCCGACCCGGACCGGGCCTGGGCGCGGATCTCTCGCAGCCGGACCGCCATCGGCGCGCTGCTGATGGACCAGTCGGTGCTGGCCGGCGTGGGCAACGTCTACCGGGCCGAGGCGCTGTACCGCGCGGGCCTGTCGCCGTTCCGCCCCGGGCGCGAGGTGCCTGAGCGGATCTGGGACGGCATGTGGGCCGACCTGAAGGGGCTGCTGCGCGCCGGTGTCCGCGCTGGGCACATCGTCACGACCGAGCGCGAGGACCGGGGCCGCCGCTCTGGGCCGGCCCGTCGCGAGGACCGCTGCTACGTCTACCGCCGGCAGGGACTTCCCTGCCGGCGCTGCGGGACCGAGGTGCGGACCGAGCTGATGGTCGCCCGCAACCTGTTCTGGTGCCCGGTCTGCCAGCCGGCCTGAGGGTGGTCGGCAGCCGTAACGCGCGTAGATCGCGCCCGCTGTGGCCCACACGGCGGCCACCGTGGTGCCGGCCGCGTGCAGGTCGGCGAGCTGCCGCTCCCTCATCGCGGTGCGCAGCCCAGCGCGGCGGCAGGTACCTCGCCGGCCGTCGTCGTGCGCACCCGCTCGTCCGCGCGGGCCAGTGTCCACGGGGCCCGGTGCGGGCGCGAGCGAGTTGTCGCCTGTAGCGTCCGGCCCACCATGGCTCCGCAGCGTCAGATGCACGCCGGTCGGCGCGTGCTCAGCGCGATCGCCCTGGCGATGCCGCGCGCCGTCGCGCGGCTGCGGGCGTCCCCGCCGCCGGAGCGGCTGTCGCTGGTCGTCCTGGTCGCCCTGTCGATCACCGTCCTGGTGGGCGGCCAGCTCTTCGGCAGCTTCTACGTGCCGCCGTCCGCCCACACCCTGCCGCTGCTCGGCGGCGCGCTGCTGCTGCGCCGCCGGGCGATGCGCCTGCTGGTCGCGGTCGTGGCGGCGTGCATGCTCGTGTCCCTGCTGACCATGGGCTTCGGCGAGGTCCGGTTCGGGACCCTGGTGGTCGTCGCGGTCATGGCGGTCGTGGCGTACGAGTTCAGCAGCTCCAGCGAGCAGACCGGCCTGTACGGCTCCTCGGGCGACACCTTCGTGGTCGAGCTGCGTGAGCGGCTGCAGCGCCAGGGACGGCTACCGGAGCTCCCGTACGGCTGGTCGGGTGAGGCGGTGCTGAGCCCGGCGGGCGGGGGACCGTTCGCCGGGGACTTCGTCGTCAGCGCCCTCGTCGACGACGGCCAGTGCCTCGAGCTCGCCCTCGTGGACGTCTCCGGCAAGGGCGTCGAGGCCGGGACGCGGGCGCTGCTGCTCTCCGGAGCGCTCGGCGGCCTGCTCGGCTCGATGCGCCCCGACGGCTTCCTGCCCGCGGCGAACCGCTACCTCGACCGCCAGCAGTGGGAGGAGGGCTTCGCGACCGCGGTGCACGTGGTCCTCGACCTGCGCACGGGCGCGTTCTCGATCGAGACGGCCGGGCACCCGCCGGTGGCGCACTTCGACGCCGGCTCCGGTCGCTGGTCCCTGCTCGACGGCTCTGGCGGCGTCGCGCTGGGCCTGCTGCCGGACGTGTCGTACGCGCCCGTCACCGGCCGCCTCGACCGCGGCGATGCGCTGCTGCTCTACACCGACGGCCTGGTCGAGGTGCCCGGCCGGGACCTGTCCGTGGGCATCGACAAGCTGCTCGGCGAGGCCGAGCGGCTGGTGCCCCGCGGGTTCGCCGGCGGTGGCCGTCAGCTCGTGGCCCGGGTGGCCAACACCGGCAGCGACGACCGCGGTCTCGTCCTGCTCTGGCGGGACGCCTAAGCCGCGAGCCGGGCCACCGCGCGCCGGCCGACGGGGAGGGTCGCCGGCTCGTCGCGCAGGACGTGCAGGGCGCGCAGGTAGTCCGCGCGGCGCACGAGCACCTGCCCCAGCGAGCTCAGGTGCTCGGTCTCCTCCTGCACGTCCAGCAGCCGCACGCCGGTCTCGCGCAGGCGGTCGCAGAGCTCGACCAGCGCGACCTTCGAGGCGTCGGTGGTCCGGTGGAACATCGACTCGCCGCAGAAGACCTGGCCGACCAGGACGCCGTACAGCCCGCCGACCAGCGCGTCGCCGTCCCAGACCTCGACGCTGTGCGCTCCGGCGCCTGGGGCGGGGGAGCTGCGGTGCAGCTCGCCGTACGCCTGCCGCATCCGCCCGGTGATCCACGTGCTGTCCCGCTCCGCGCAGCCGGCGACGACGTCGTCGAAGGCCTCGTCGACCGTCGCCGTCCAGCCGCTGTTGCGCAGGCGGGTGCGCAGCGAGCGGCGTACCACCACCTCGTCGGTCAGCAGCACGGCCCGGGGGTCGGGCGAGCACCACGGGATCATGCCGTCGGTGCCGGGCAGCAGCGGGACCTGCCCCCGGCGCACGAGCCGGTGCGCCTGGCGGTCGAGCTGGGCCTCGTCCTCGCCGGAGGACGGCCACGGGAAGCAGCCGGCGCGGTAGGCGGACACCAGCGTCGCCGCGTCGAGGGTGCCGCCCAGCGCGACCAGGCTGCGGGGCGCGCCGGCCACGTCGAACGCGGCGAACGGGTCCTCGAGCGGCACCGTCCCACCGTAGGGACGGCCCCGCCTCAGCGCAGCCCCTCCAGGGGCCACCACTCGGGAGCGGCGCCCTCGGCCGTGGCCAGCAGCACCAGGGCAGCGGCGACGAGCACGACGATCACGACGACCGCCCCGGCGGTGCCGGGCGTGGCGGCCAGCAGCCCGCGCCGCAGCATCCTGCGCGAGGGGCGGTGCACCCGGCGGGCGAGTCCGGCAGCGAGCCCGACCACCACCGCGGTGGCCGCGGTCAGCTCGGGACGCTCGAGCCCACGCAAGGTCGGGGAGGTCGACCAGACCAACCCGGCGGGGGCGGCTGCCACCAGGGCGAGCAGCGGCAGGCTGACCAGGGTGTCCACCAGTCCCAGCAAGGCGTGCCACGGTGCGCCGAGAGCGGCGACGACGGGGTCGCGCCGCCGCCCGCCGCGGCGGTCCCGGCGGTCGCGCAGGCGCTCGCTGCCGTGCCCGGTGGCGCGCAGGACCACGAGCAGCAGGAGCGCGGCCGCCGCGCCGACGACGGGAGCCACCAGCGTGGTGGCGCCGACCAGGGCCAGACCCGCGAGCGCGGTCGCGGCGACCTGCAGCGACCTGGCCGGGTGCGTGCGCGGGCGCTCGGGCTCCTCGTCGTACGGCACGAGCGCGTCGTCGTACGGCGGCTCGTCGTCGTAGCCGTCGTCGTAGCCGTCGTCGTAGCTCGGCACGTCCCACGTCGGCGCCGCGTAGGCCGGCGTCGGCCGCGGCCCGGACGAAGCCGTCGCCAGCTCGCGCACCGGCTCGGTCAGCATCCGGGTCGCCGAGGCGGGGGAGAACGGCGTCGTCAGGCCTTCGGTCGACAGCAGCGTCGTGGCGTCCACGTCACGCGGCAGGTGCACGGTGACCGGGGCGGCGGCGGTCGTGCCGCCGAGCGCGGCGAGCAGCTGGCGGGCCGTCGGGCGGGCCAGCGGGTCGGCGTCCATCGCCGCGGTCACCAGGCCGGCCACCTCCGGCGGCAGCCCCTCCAGGTCGGGCTCGCCGTGCACGATCCGGTAGAGCACCGCCTCGGGGCGGCCGGTGCCGTACGGCGGACGGCCGGTGCCCGCGAAGGCCACCGTGGCGCCCCAGGCGTGCACGTCGACGGCGGGGGTGACCAGGGACCCGGTCACCTGCTCGGGCGCGAGGTAGCCGGGGGTGCCGATCACCAGGCCGCTGCGGGTCAGGGCGGTGACGTCCGCGGCGGTGGCCAGCCCGAGGTCGATGACGTGCGGCTGGCCGTCCAGGACCAGGACGTTGCCGGGCGTGAGGTCCCGGTGGACGACGCCGGCGGCATGCAGGGCGGTCAGCGCGTCGGCGAGCCCCCGGGCGACCGACTGCAGGTCCCCGCGCGGCAGCGTGCCCGAGCGGTGCACCAGGTCGTCGAGCCGGGTGCCGGGCACGAAGCGCGTCACGAGGTACGGGGTGTCGGCCTCGACGTCGGCGTCGAGCACCTCCACGAGGTGCGGCCCGCGGACCCGGCGCAGGGCGTCGAGCTCGTGCCGGAAGCGGCGGCGGGCATCCGGGTCGGCGAAGCCGTCGCGCAGGACCTTCACGGCCACGGCCCGCTCATCGGGGGAGACGCCGAGGAAGACCGTCCCCATGCCGCCCTGGCCGAGCCGGCCGAGCAGGCGGTGCGGGCCGACCTGCGCGGGGTCGGACGGGCGCAGCGGCGTGACGGGCACCGTTGCCTCCCGTGGTCGACGGCGGTCCGGGTGTCGAGGCTAGCCCGGCGGCAGGCTCGTGGAACGCAGGCGAGGCCGCGCAGGACCATGCCGTTCGGAGGGGCGGACCTGCTCCCTTCGGGGGTTCCGCTCAGGGAAGGGCGTCGACGCGTCGATGCGACCGGTGTGACGCACCTGCCGGGAGAGGACGCTGCCGCTGGGCGGCGGTGGGTCGCGCCCGTCGCCGTGTCGGCCGTGCTGGCCGCCGTGGCCGTCGTCGTGCTCGGGCGCCGGTCTGTGGAGCTGGGCCCGACGACGTCGTTCGTCCCGGCCGTCATCGCCGTCGTCGCCGTCTTCGACCTGCTGTCGGCCTACCTGCTGGTGCAGCAGTTCCGGGAGGAGGGCGACTGCCGCGCGCTGGCGACGGCCTGGGCGTACACGTGGTCGCTCGTCGTGATGCTGGGCTACGCAGCGGCCTTCCCCGGCGTGCTGAGCGCCGACCCGCCCTTCGCGACGGCGCCGTCTGTGGCTCCGTGGCTGTACGTCGCCTGGCACGCCGGCTTCCCGGTGCTGCTGGGCGTGGCGTGGGCGCCGTGGCCGCGGCGCCTGCGGGAGCCCTGCCCGGCACGGCTGCGCTCGCGCTACGCCCTGCTGTCGGTCGGCGGGTGGGCCCTGGCCGCGTCAGCCCTCGTCGCCGCCGACGTGCTGAACGGCTCGCGGCTGCCGGTCGTGATCTCGGGTCTGGACACCAGCCGGATGGCCGCGCTGACCGCGCCGGTGACGCTCCCGCTGGTGCTGTGCAGCCTGGCGGCCGCGGCGTACGGACTGCGCTCCCGCACCGGTCCGGAGCGGTGGACCGTCGTCGCGATCTGGATCTGCCTGCTCGACCTGCTGCTGACCTACGGCTCCACGTTCCGCTTCAGCCTGGGCTGGTACACCGGCCGCACCCTGTCGATGATGGGCGCCGGGGTCGTGCTGCTGGCGATGCTGCACGAGACGACCGCCATCAAGCGCAGCCTGCGCCGGGTGCTCGGGCGCACCTCCGCCCTCGAGCGCCGGCACAGCTCGGTGCTCGACAGCCTCAGCGAGGGCGTGTTCCTGCTGGATGCGCAGGGGCGCGTCGTCAGCGCCAACCGGGCGGCCGCGGACCTGCTCGGAGGGACCGTCGAGGACTGGACCTCAGGTGCGCGCCGCATCTCCGACCTCCCGGCCATCCGGCCCGACGGGACGCCGGCTCCGCCGGAGGCCCGGCCCGTCTCGATGGCGACCGAGCGCGGGGACGCGTCCACGGAGGTCGTGCTGGGGATCCCCGGCGAGGACGGCGTCCGCTGGTTCAGCATCAGCACCGCCCCCCTGCGCGGCGAGGACGCGGGTTCGGCCGCCACCGTCGTCAGCTTCGTGGACGTGACCGCGGCCGAGCGGGACCGCCAGGCGCTGGCGGCCGCCGCGGCTGCGCTCACCGACGCCCGCGACGACGCGATGCAGGCGAACCGGCTGAAGTCGGAGTTCCTCGCCAACATGAGCCACGAGATCCGCACGCCGATGAACGGTGTGCTGGGGATGACCGGGTTGCTGCTCGACAGCGGGCTCACCGCCGAGCAGCACGACCTCGCGGCCACGGTGAAGGTCTCCGGCGAGGCGCTGCTGACGCTGCTCAACGACATCCTCGACCTCTCGAAGATCGAGGCCGGCAAGGTCGAGGTCGAGGCGGTGCCCTTCGTCCTGTGCGACGTCCTCGACGACGCCGCGACCCTGCTGGCCGCGCCTGCGCACGCTCGGGGCCTCGAGCTGGCCTGCTCGGTCGACCCGTCACTGCCGCGCACGATCCTCGGGGACCCGGTCCGGCTACGGCAGGTGCTGCTCAACCTGCTGGGCAACGGGCTGAAGTTCACCGACCGCGGCTGCGTGGTGCTCAGCGCTGACCGCACACCCGCCGGCCTGCGCGTCAGCGTGCGGGACACGGGTGCGGGCATCGCGCCCAGCGACCTCGAGCGCCTGTTCGAGCCGTTCGCGCAGGCGGACAGCACGACGACGAGGCGGTACGGCGGCACCGGCCTCGGCCTGTCGATCAGCCGGCAGCTGGCGCACCTGCTCGGCGGCACGCTCACGGCGACCAGCGCGCCGGGGGAGGGCAGCACCTTCAGCCTCGACCTGCCGCTGGTGGAGGTGGCGGGGCCGGTCGTACCGGTGCCCGAGGGGGTGCGCGGCCTCCGCGTCCTCCTGGTCGGGGCGCCGGCCGCCACCGCGGCAGCCCTGACGCAGACCGCCGCGGCGCTCGACGTGCTCGCCGAGACCGCCGGCACGGGGCACGACGTCGTGCTGGTCTCGGAGGCAGAGCACGCGGATCTCGCCGCGACGACGGCTCCGGTGGTGGTTCTGGTGCCGCTCGGGACCGGCGGCCGTCGCGAGCCGGGCCGGCTGCACCTCGCCCTCCCCGTGCGCCGCACCGCGCTGGCGGACGTCCTCGTGCGCGCCCTCCACCCGGAGAGCCACGTGGCGCCGCCGGATCGCCCCCGTCGGCAGCCGGTCGGGAGCCACGGCCGCGTGCTGCTGGTGGAGGACAACCTCGTCAACCAGCGCGTCGCGGTACTCGTGCTCGAGCGGCAGGGCTGGCAGGTCGCCGTGGCCGGCGACGGGCACCAGGCGCTGAACGCGCTGCAGGCCTCGTCGTACGACGCGGTGCTGATGGACTGCCAGATGCCCGTGCTGGACGGCTACGCGGCGACGACGGAGCTGCGGCGCCGCGAGGCGGGCACCGGCCGGCGCACCCCGGTCATCGCCCTCACCGCCTCCGCGATGCCGGAGGACCGCAGGCGCTGCGCGGACGCCGGGATGGACGACCACGTGACCAAGCCGCTGGACGCAGAAGCCCTGCTGGCCGTGCTGGCGCGCTGGACCACGGCCGCTCCGCTGCTCGACGTGGAGACGACCCGGTCCCTGGCCGAGCTGGGCACAGAGGTGCGCGCGGAGCTGGCCGAGCTCTTCGTCCTGGACGCCGCCGCGCGGCTGCAGGACCTGCGGAACGCAGCCGGACCCGCCGAGGCGGCGGCCGCCGCGCACTCCCTGCGCGGCGCGGCCCTGTCGCTGGGTGCCGTCGTCGTGTCGGCCCTCGCGCAGGCGATCGAGCTGGCGGCGCTGACGGGGACGGCCCCGGACGGCGACGCGATCGACGAGCTGCTTCGGGAGGTCGACGCTGCGGCGGCAGCCCTGTCGGCCGGCTGAGGGGGCCAGGGCTTGCGGGGGTCAACGGCCCATCGGGCCGGCCTGAGGGGGCGGTGCGGTCCCACGCGGGTCAGCCCAGACCGCCACGAGAGGGGACAGACCATTCCCCTCCGGCGCCGGGTCCCCTACTCTCACGCGGCCGGCGGCACCTGGCGTGCCGAAGACCAGCCTCGAGGTGGAGCAGAGTGAGCAGACTGGGCAAGCCACTGGACGTCGTGGCGAACGTCGTCAACGAGAGGCTCGGAAGGCAGTGGCACCAGCTGCCTTCGCTGTCGCTCCAGCTCGCGAACCTCACCAAGCTCCGCAAGGACCTGCGTGAGAAGAACCTCTTCGAGGTGCCTGACTCACGCCCCGAGGTCGACCTGGGGCCCCTGACCGACGAGCGGCGTCGCGCCCGGACGGCTGACGGCTCCTTCAACGACCTCAGCGTCCCGTCGATGGGGATGGCGGGCACTCCCTTCGGCCGTAACGTGCCGACGCGGATGACCACCCCGCGCAACGTCGTCGCCTCGCCCAACCCGCGCGACATCAGCAACCAGCTCCTGGCGCGCCAGGAGTTCGTGCCGGCCGGCATCGTCAACGTGCTCGCCGCGGCCTGGCTCCAGTTCATGAACCACAACTGGTTCTTCCACGAGCGCGGTCCCAAGGACGACTTCCTCGAGGTGCCGCTCCCGGCAGGGGACACCTGGCCGGAAGATCACATGCGGATCCGCAGGACGCCGACCATGCCGGGCACCGCGGGCGCCGGACACGGCGGTTCCGCCCCGGCCTTCCACAACCGAGAGACCCACTGGTGGGACGGATCGCAGATCTACGGCACGGGGACGGCCAAGCAGCAGTCCCTGCGCACCTTCCAGAACGGTCACATCAAGGTCGAGACGGGCCGGCTGGTGGCCGATCCGGCGATCGAGGGCGTGGACCTCACCGGCTTCAACGAGAACTGGTGGGCAGGCCTGGCGCTGCTGCACACCGTCTTCGCACGGGAGCACAACGCGATCGCCGATGCGCTCACCAAGGCCTACCCGAAGCTCGACGACCAGCGGCTCTTCGAGATCGCCTGGCTGGTCAACTCCGCGCTCATGGCCAAGATCCACACCGTCGACTGGACGCCGACGATCCTGCGGCACCCCGCCCTCCAGCTCGGCATGAACGCCAACTGGTGGGGCCTTCAGGGTGAGGCGCTGCAGAAGAAGATAGGCCGGCTCACCGGCTCCGAGTCGCTCTCGGGGGTGGCCGGCTCCGAGGCCGCCCACCACGCCGCGCCCTTCGCCATCACCGAGGAGTTCGTCTCGGTCTACCGGATGCACCCGCTGATCCCGGACGACTTCGACTTCGTCTCCCTCGAGGACAACACGGTCCGGGAGCGGCGCACCCTCACCGAGATCCAGGGCCGCGACACCCGCGAGTTCATGGACCGCATGGGCATGGAGCAGGTGTGGTACTCGCTGGGCCTCGCCAGCGCCGGAGCCGTCTGCCTGCACAACTACCCGAACTCGCTGCGCCAGCTGCGCCGCATCGACGGCGAGCTGCTGGACCTGGCCACCCTGGACATCGTGCGTGACCGGGAGCGAGGCATCCCCCGCTACAACGACTTCCGGGAAGCGCTGCGCATGCCCAGGTTCCGCTCCTTCGAGGAGCTGACGCCCAACCAGCGGTGGGCCAAGGAGCTCGCCACGCTGTACCGCGGTGACATCGACGCGGTCGACCCGATGGTGGGCATGTTCGCGGAGACCCCACCCAAGGGCTTCGGCTTCTCCGACACGGCCTTCCGGGTCTTCATCGTCATGGCCTCGCGACGCATCAAGTCCGACCGCTTCTTCACGGAGGACTTCAACGCCGACGTCTACACCAAGGTCGGCTTCGACTGGGTGCAGGACACCACGATGAAGGACATCCTGCTGCGCCACTTCCCCGAGCTGGGGCAGGCACTGGAGAACGTCGAGCGCGTCTTCGCGCCCTGGCCGAAGATCGGCGACCCGGTCCAGCCCGACCACGGCCTGGCCGCGAAGCTGGCCGAGACGGTCAGGGCCTACATGCCCTGACCCGCACGGTCCGACCGAAACCCCCAGGACAGGACACGACGTGAAGAACGTATCCGGCAGGCGCGTGCTCATCACCGGTGGCGCCATGGGCATGGGCAAGATCTACGCCCGCATCGCGGTCGAGGAGGGCGCGGCAGCGGTCGTGCTCTGGGACCTCAACGCGGCGGCTCTGCAGGAGACCGCCGAGGAGCTGCGAGCCCAGGGCGGCACCGTCCACGAGCAGGTGGTGGACGTCGGCGACAAGGACACGGTCCTGGCCTCCGCGAACCGCGTCCTCGAGGAGGTCGGCACGCCGCACGTGGTGATCAACAACGCCGGGATCGTGCGCGGCAACGCCTACTTCTGGGACACCCCCGAGGATCTGGTGGATGCCGACCTCACGATGCGCATCAACAGCCTCGCCCCGATGTACGTCACGCGGGCGTTCCTGCCCGCGATGATCGCGCAGGGCGAGCAGGCCCGGCTGGTCAACATCGCCTCCGCGGCCGGCTTCACGTCCAACCCGCGGATGTCAGTGTACGCCGCGTCCAAGTGGGCGGCGATCGGCTTCTCCGACTCGGTGCGCCTCGAGCTGGAGCAGGCCGGCATCGACCACGTCCGGATCACCACCGTCTGCCCGTCCTACATCAAGACCGGCATGTTCGACGGGGCCCGGGCGGCGCCGCTGCTGCCGCTCCTGGAGCCCGAGGACGTCTGTGCCGAGGTCTGGAAGACCATGCGCAAGGGCAAGCCGCTCCTGGTGATGCCCAAGACCGTGCTGCTGGGCGAGGCCATGAAGGGAGTCCTGCCGCTCCCGGTCCGCGACTTCGTCGCCGGACGGCTGATCGGTGTGCACCGCACCATGGAGGACTTCACCGGTCGCAAGGACTAGACCCGTCACGACCTCGAAGGAACCCGCCATGAGCCAGGACCTCCCGCGCCTCTCGACCGTCGAGAGCCTCCGCTTCACCGCCCAGATCGGGCTGCCGAACGTGCTGTCCGGCCTGTTCCGCAAGCGCGGGGCAGTCGTCGCGGTGACCAGCCGGGTCGGGGTCGATGCTGCGGCGTACGCACTGATGGAAGGGCTCGTGCGCTCGTACGGTCCCGAGCCCTTCTGGGTGAAGCTCGCCGGCGACGACACCGTCGTGGTCCACCACCCGGACGACATCCGTCTGGTGCTCGAGGGCTCCCCCGAGCACTTCGCCTCGGATCCGGACGCCAAGCGCAAGGGCATGCGCGCCTTCCAGCCCGACGCGCTGACGATCTCGCGTGGCGACCTGTGGCGGCAACGGCGCGACTTCGCCGAGGCCGTGCTCGACACGGGCTCGCCGATGCACCGCCTGGCGGGGTTGTTCACCCTCCTCTCGTCAGCTGAGGCCGCCCCGCTCGTCGCTGCCGGTGAGATCGGCTACGACGCCTTCCGCGATGCCTGCCTCCGGCTCACACGACGGGTGATCTTCGGCGACGCTGCCGCCGACGACAGCGCCCTCTCCGAGCTGCTCGGCGACCTCATGGCGGCCGGCAACAAGATGCCCGACGAGCCCGCCGAGGGCTACGACGACCTGCTCGCCCGCATCCAGGGCTATCTCGACGCAGCCGAGGCGGGGTCGCTCGCCTCGCTCATCGCGACCGAGCCGGCACCGCCCGGCGGGGCCGCCGGACAGGTGGTGCACTGGATGTTCGCCATGGGCGACACCCTGGCGACCAACGCGTTCCGGGCGCTGCTCGCCCTCGCCGCGCACGACCGCGTCCTCGCCGAGGTGCGCAAGGAGGTCGCCGCCGCCGATCTCGACGACCCCGCGTCGGTGGCCGGGCTCGACCTGGTGGGCGGGTGCCTGCTCGAGGCGATGCGGCTGTGGCCGACCACCCCCATGTTCGGACGGGTGTCGCTCACCGAGACCCGCTTCTCGCGCGGACAGGTCGTGCCTGCCGGGACGCCCTACCTGATCGTCAACCTGTTCAACCACCGCAACCGCGACCGCCTCCCGTACGCCGACCGCTTCGCACCCTCGGTCTGGGCGGAGGGCGACGCCGCCGACGACTGGTCCTTCAACTTCTTCAGCCACGGTCCCCAGGGGTGTCCAGGAGCGGGGCTGTCGCTGCTGCTGGGGCAGGCGCTGCTCGCCCAGATCATCGCCCTGACCTCCGGCCTGACGCTCGACGGGGCGACCCTGGATCCGACGACACGCCTGCCGCACACGCTCGACGCCTCACGACTGCGCGTCGCCCTCGCCTGAGCATCGGCGGCAGCCTGACGCGCGACCTGGTCCACGTGCAGCACGCGCGAGCAGTGGTGGCGCCTGCCCGTGCGCGGCAGGTCCTCGCCGGCCCACCGGCCGCACCGCTGATCGGATCGACCGCAGGAGGTGCAGCAGCCCTGCCCCTCTGGCGCTCGACCAGGTGAGCACGGCTGCGGCCTGTGGAGCGGGCGACGGGAATCGAACCCGCGTAGCCAGTTTGGAAGACTGGGGCTCTACCATTGAGCTACGCCCGCGTGAGCGACTGGGCCTAGAGTGAGCCCGAGTCACGCGGGGCGTAGCGTAGTGGCTAGCGCGCCTGCTTTGGGAGCAGGAGATCGGGAGTTCGAGTCTCCCCGCCCCGACTGTCTTGCTTGCCCGCACGACGTCCGGTCCGCTGCCCACCTGTCGATCGCCTGTCCTGAGAGGACCACCCCTGTGCAGAGCTCCGTCGAGACCCTGAGCCCGACCCGGGTCCGCCTGTCAGTCGAGGTCCCGTTCGACGAGCTCAAGCCCGAGCTGGACAAGGCCTACCGCAGCATCGGCAAGCAGGTGAAGGTCCAGGGCTTCCGGCCGGGCAAGGTCCCGCCGCGGATCCTGGACCAGCGGGTCGGTCGCGGCGTCGTGCTCGAAGAGGCCGTCAACGAAGCCATCCCGCGGCTCTACGGCGAGGCCGTCCAGGCCGAGAAGGTCGCGCCCGTCGGTCGCCCCGAGGTCGAGGTCACCACGCTCGACGACGGCGTCGCTCTGGCGTTCACCGCCGAGGTCGACGTCCGGCCGGAGATCACTCTCCCGGCGTACGACGTGCTGGCGGTCACCGTCGACGACGTCAACGTCACCGACGAAGAGGTCGATGAGCAGCTCGACGGTCTGCGGGAGCGGTTCGCCTCCCTCGCACCCATCGAGCGGGCGGCGGCCGTCGGCGACTTCGTCTCGCTCGACCTCGTGGCGACGATCGATGGCGCGGAGGTGCCGGGCGGCACGGCCACCGGACTGTCGTACGAGGTCGGCTCGGGCAGTCTGCTGGCCGGGCTCGACGACGCGGTGACCGGCGCCTCGGCGGCTGATGTCCGGGCGTTCCAGACGGTGCTGGTCGCCGGCGATCTGGAGGGCCAGACCGCCGATGTCGCCGTGACGGTGCGCACCGTGAGCGAGCGTCAGCTGCCGGAGCTCGACGACGCGTGGGCCAAGGCGGCTGCCGGCTTCGACGACGTCGCTGGGTTGCGCGACGACGTGCGTGCCCGCATCGACCGCGTCAAGCGGCTGCAGCAGGGGGTCGACGCCCGGGACAAGGTGCTTGAGGCGCTGCTCGCCATGATCGACGTCCCGCTGCCCGAGACGGTGCTCGCGACCGAGCTCGAATGGCGCCGGCAGAGCAGCCAGGACCAGCTCGTCCGGTCCGGGCAGAGCCTCGAAGCCTGGCTCGCGGCCGAGGGCAAGACCGAGCAGGAGTGGGAGGCTGAGCTGCGCGAAGCTGCCGGGCAGGCGGTCAAGGCGCAGCTCGTACTGGACACGGTTGCCGAGGCCGAGGAGCTCGAGGTGACCGACGCCGAGCTGTCGGATCAAGTCGTCCGCCGCGCCGGGCGGGCCAACATGGCTCCTCAGGAGTACGCCAACCAGGTCGTGCAGAGCGGCCAGATCACCGGGCTGGTCGCGGAGGTCCGGCGCGGCAAGGCGCTGGCGACCGTGATGGAGGCTGCCACCATCACCGACGAGTCCGGCAACGTCATCGACCTGGCGCAGTTGCGCGACGACCTGGAAAGCCCGGGGGCCGAGGTCGAGATGGACGACGAGGGCCGGCCCTACCACGTGCACGGTGACGGTTCGGTGCACTACCTGGACGAGGAGTAGCCACCCGGACCGGCCGTGCGCCCAGAGCGAAACGGGCTCGTCGCCGGCCTCGACTGTCCGACCCCGGCGTTATGGTCCGTGACAGATGGGACCGGACGGTCGGCCCCGTGACACCGCACTGCTGAAGGGCGTTCGTCGTGACCCAGCCAGACCCGATCCCGGGGCTCGTCGTGCCGAGCGTGCTCGGCCACGCCCAGCTCAGCCAGCCCACCATGCGCGGCGCGGAGGCGATGGGCCTGGACGCCCAGGTCTTCAACCGGCTCCTCAAGGAGCGCATCATCTTCCTGGGCTCGCCGGTGATGGATGACATGGCCAATGCCATCTGCGCCCAACTCCTGCTGCTCGCCGCCGAGGATCCCGACCGCGACATCTTCCTCTACATCAACAGCCCCGGCGGGTCGATCTCCGCCGGCATGGCGATCTACGACACGATGCAGTTCGTCAACAACGACGTGGCCACCGTGGGCCTGGGATTGGCCGCCTCGATGGGGCAGTTCCTGCTCTGCGCAGGCACGAAGGGCAAGCGCTACGCCACGCCGCATGCGCGGATCATGATGCATCAGCCGTCCGGCGGCATCGGCGGCACCGCGGCTGACATTGCGATCCAGGCCGAGCAGATGCTCTATGTCAAGCGCGAGATGGCCGACCGCATCGCCTTCCATACCGGCCAGTCCGCCGAGCAGATCGAGAAGGACTCCGACCGGGACCGCTGGTTCTCGGCGCAGGAGGCCAAGGACTACGGCTTCATCGACCACGTCGTCAGCGGCGCAGCGCAGGTGCCGTCCGGCGCCGGCACCCGGGCCTAGAGGAGACACCGACCATGAGCTTCCAGGACCCGTCCGCATACACGATTCCGATCGTCATCGAGCAGACCAGCCGGGGCGAGCGCTCGTTCGACATCTACAGCCGCCTGCTCAAGGAGCGCATCATCTTCCTGGGCACGCCGATCGACGATGGCGTCGCCAACGTGATCATGGCGCAGTTGCTGCACCTGGAGTCCGAGGACCCCGACCGGGACATCTCGATCTACATCAACTCTCCCGGTGGCTCCTTCACCGCGCTGACCGCGATCTACGACACGATGCAGTTCGTCAAGCCCGAGATCCAGACGATCTGCATGGGCCAGGCCGCCTCGGCCGCTGCGGTACTGCTGGCCGCCGGCACGAAGGGCAAGCGGCTGGCCCTGGAGCATGCCCGCATCCTCATCCACCAGCCCTCCGGCGGTGGTGAGGGGCAGTCCTCCGACATCGAGATCCAGGCTCGTGAGATTCTGCGGATGCGCGACCTGCTCGAGCAGATGCTGGCCGACCACAGTGGCCAGGAGGTGGCGAAGGTCCGCAAGGACATCGAGCGCGACAAGATCCTCACCGCCCGCGAGGCGGTGGAGTACGGCCTCATCGACGAGGTGGTGAGCACCCGCAAGACGGCGGCGCTGAGCGCGGCCGGGCGCTGACCCCCGCCCATCGCGGGCCGGCAGCTGGTCCGCGATGGGGTTGGTCATCGTGGCTCGACACCACCTCGACAGGCAGTACCGTCGACCCAGGTGGAGCGACACGGCCACCGACCGCAGGCAGGACAGTTCGACCGGGCCCCGACAGGCGGTCTGCACGAGCCGGAACGACAGGGACGAGGTAGCTGGTGGCACGCATCGGGGACGGTGGGGACCTGCTGAAGTGCTCGTTCTGCGGCAAATCGCAGAAGCAGGTCAAAAAGCTGATCGCCGGGCCAGGCGTGTACATCTGCGACGAGTGCATCGATCTCTGCAACGAAATCATCGAGGAGGAGCTCTCCGAGAGCTCCGAGCTCAAATGGGACGAGCTCCCCAAGCCACGGGAGATCTACGACTTCCTCAACTCCTACGTGATCGGCCAGGAGTCGGCCAAGAAGACCCTGTCGGTGGCGGTCTACAACCACTACAAG
>JBKJQM010000508.1:0-9014 GCA_046594005.1 Mycobacteriales bacterium | reverse complement strand
GCTAAGCCTTTCAGCGCCGATGGTACTGCACGGGAGACTGTGTGGGAGAGTAGGACGTCGCCGGACAATCTTTGAAACGAAAGGGGCTCTGCACACCGTGCAGAGCCCCTTTCGCATTTGTGCACCCGTTTCCTAGGAGGACTTCATGCCCGACCCCGACGACCGCGCATCCCGGTCGGGTGGTCCGGAGCGGCCCGCACGCAAGGGGCCGGCCCCCCGCGGCGCCGGCGGTCCCTCGCGGCTCGGGCGGCCGAGCAACCGCGGTGGTGCAGGCGACGGTGGAGCAGGTGACGGGGGAGCAGCAGCCCGCGGGGGCTCCGGCGCCGCGCGCAGCACCGGTCGTCCAGGAGCATCGGGTGACGGCCGGCCGGCACGTCCGTCGGCCGGCGGCGCGGGGCGGCCCAGCGCGTCAGGTCAGAGCCGCCCGCAGCGCTCCCCCGGCAGCGGGAGTGACGTCCGCGGCTCCGGCGGTCGGCCCTCAGCCGCCGGTCCTCGCGGTGACCGGTCCCGCACGGAGGGCGCGGGGTCCGCAGGCGCCCGCAGCGGCGGGGCCAGCCCCAGCGACCGTGGCCCCGCGGCCGGTTCCGGCGGCGGTGCCCGCTTCGGCAAGGGGCCCCGCGGTGCGGGGGGCACTGGACGTCCCGTCGCCGGCCAGCGCGGCGCCGACCGGCCCGATGCCCGTCCCGACCGCGCCGGCGATGGGCCGGACCGCTACTCGAGCCGCGGTACTGCCAGCGACGACCGGGCCCGTACGAGCGCAGGCCGCGCGGGTGAGCGCGCGCCGTGGCGTGACGACGCACCGTCGGGGGGATCCGGGTCCGGCGGTCCCGGAGCTCGCGGCGGCGCTGGGAGCCGCGGTCCATGGCGCGCGGACGCCGCAGGGCGCCCGCAGACGGGTGGCCGCCCGGGTGCTGACCGTGGCGGCGCGCGGGAGGATCACCACTGGGGCGGGAGCAGCGCTCCGCGTGCCGGCGGTGCCGGTCGTCCACCGGCCGGACGGCCCGCCGGTGGCCGCGACGAGCGCTGGGGTGCCGGTCGTCCCGCGCCGCAGAACCTCGGCCGCCCTGTCAGCGACGCCCCCGCGGCGGAGACGCCCCAAGATCCTGAGGTCCGGCGGCCCCCGTCGGGCGCCGCTGGGCGCCGCTCGGGTCCCGGAGGCGCGGATCCCGGGGCCAGCGCGTTCCGCGAGCGGGCCGAGAAGCGCGCGCGTGACGAGGGCGCACCCCGAGCAGACCACGGCGGCGCCTCCGGCGGTGAGCGACCCGTGCGGCCGCAGGCGTCGGCACGACCGGACCGTCCGCGTACGGCTGCTCCCGAACGCGGCGCGCCGCGCGGCGACCGCAGCGCAGCCCCGCAGGAGCGCGGAGTCTCGCGGCTGTCGGCGGACCGTCGCGCTGAGCTGGAGCAGCGCGAGTACGACCCGCGCCGCGAGGAGCGCCGCAAGGCCACCCGCATCGGCGTGCCGGACGACGTCGACGCCCGGATGCTCGACCCCGAGGCGCGGCGGGAGCTGCGCGGGCTGACCCGCGAGAGCGCCGACCTGGTGGCCCGTCACCTCGTCGTGACCGGTCGCACTCTCGACGACGACCCGGAGGAGGCCCTGGCGCACGCGCGGGCCGCCCGCGCCATGGCCGGTCGGATCGGCGTCGTCCGGGAGGCCGTGGGCCTGGCCGCCTACTCCGCCGGCGAGTGGGCCGAGGCGCTGTCCGAGCTGCGCGCGGCCCGACGCATCACCGGCCGCCCCGAGCACCTCGCGGTCCTCGCCGACTGCGAGCGGGCGCTCGGCCGGCCGGAGCGCGCCCTCGCCTACGCCGACGACCCCGCCGTGGCCACCCTGCCGCAGGACGAGCGGGTCGAGCTGGTCATCGTGCTGTCCGGCGCGCGGCAGGACCTCGGCCAGGCCGATGCCGCTGTCCTGGCGCTGCAGGACCCGGCTCGCCGCACGACGGCGGCCCGGCCGTGGGCAGCCCGGCTCTGGTACGCCTACGCCGATGCGCTGCTGGGCGCCGGACGCGAGGCGGAGGCGCGGGATTGGTTCGGCCGCGTCGCCGAGGTCGATGTCGACGGCGCCACCGATGTCGGCGACCGGTTGCTGGAGCTGGACGGGGTGCTGCTCGAGGACCTGGACGAGGACCTGGACGCGGACGGTGCAGACGGAGCCGGCGTCGGTGAGGCAGAGCTCGCGGCTCTGGTGGCCGAGGCGTTCCCCGCCGCTGGGCCCGGAGCCGCAGCTGCGATCGCGCAGGACGAGGTCGCGGGCGTGGCCGCCGAGGACGCCCCGGTCGACGCGCAGACCGGAGGGGCAGGCCACGACCTGGCCGAGGACCTGGACGTCACCGACGAGGACGTCCCGGCGGAGAGCGGCAGCGCAGGGGGCAGCGGCAGGGGGCCGGTCTTCACGGCCGTCGAGCAGCCACCGGCAGCGCCGACGCCGGCGGCCCCGGCGCTCATGCCCACGTTCGCCAGCCCGCCGGACGCGCAGCCTGGTGCTGATCACGACGCTGCTCATCACGACGGTGACGAGGACGACCTCACGCTGTCCGACTAGCCGCGCGTCCACACCCGGTCGCCGTCCACAGTCCTGCCCGGCGCCCTGTCCGCTGTCCGGGGCGGACGCCATCGTCGTCCTCGGCCGCCCGTCCGGGGCGGCGGGGCGCGGAGGTGGAGCGGTGGCAGCACGGAGCAAGGCCGGGGTGCACGTCCGGGTCGACGTCGCGGTGGCGGGCGTCCCGGGGCGCAACGAGGTCGTCCTCGTCGGGCGCGTGTCGGCCGTGGCCGAGGAGCGCGAGCTGCCCAGCGGCGACCGCCTGGTCACCTGGCGCCTCGTCGTGGACCGCCCACCGGGCCGCAAGCCGCCGGAGGGGGTGCGGCCGACCACCGTCGACACGCTGGACTGCGTGGCCTGGACGCCGGCGGTGCGCCGGTCGGCCACAGCGCTGCAGGCGGGGGACGTCGTCGAGGTGCACGGCGCCCTGCGGCGCAGGTTCTGGCGGGCCGGTGCCGGCGCGGCCAGCCGCTGCGCGGTCGAGGTCTCAGCAGTGAAGCGGCTTCAGCGTCGGGCCGCCTGAGCCCCGGCAGCGGAGCGACCGCTCAGGCGTCCCTGTGGTCGCGGATGAGCAGCCCGGTGGCCGGCTTGGGCGTGAACAGCGTCGACTTGCGGGGCATCCGCTCGCCCGAGCCGGCGACCGCGGCGACCGCCTCGACCGGCGTCGGGTTGAGCAGGACGGCCGTGCCACCGGTCCGCTCCGCGGCGGCGAGGGCGCCGGCGACGTCGTGCTCGTAGCCGACGTGGTCGACGTCGTCCGGCAGCCCCCACAGCGACGCCACGACGAACGCGTGCAGCACGCTGACGTCCAGCGCGGCCCAGGCTGCCGACCGGTCGGCGGGCACGGCCGCGGCGAGCTGGGCCGGGTCCGGCTCGGTGAGCAGGTGCAGCTCGGATCCGTCGCCGGACGCGAGCAGGAACGCGGCCCCGGAGCCTCCGGCCTGCGCGAGCTCCGCGAGCGCGGCAGACAGCGGACCGCTGAGGTGACGTACCGCCATGCCTGCCGACGCCTGCTCGGCGAGCACTCCGGCCGGGACGCCGGGCACGTACCGGTGGATCGGGTGCACCTCCGGCCCGAACGCGGTCGCGTCCACCAGGAAGCACAGCCCGACGTCCCACGGACCCGGCCCGTCGCCCGCCTCGTGCCGCAGGGCCTGCCGGCGCAGGTAGGTGGCGTAGCGGTGGTGACCGTCGGCGATCAGCGCCCGCCGGGGGTGCAGGTCTGCCGCCACCTCGGCCAGGACGGTCGGGTCGGTGACCGCCCACACCCGGTGCCGCAGGCCGTCGGCCAGCACGGCATCGACGACCAGCGCCGGCCCCTCCGCCGTGCCCGCGGACGCGACCACGGCGGCCGCGGCGCCTCCGCCGTCGTACACCAGGAAGATCGGCTCGAGGTCGGCGTCCACGGCGGTGTACAGCGCGAGGCGGTCGCTGACCGGCCCGGACATCGTGTTCTCGTGCGGCAGGACGATCTCGTCCTCCGCGGGCGTCAGGCCCAGGGCGCCGACGAGCCCGCGCTGGACGTGCCCGCTCGGCGCCGCCTGCTCGTAGACGTACAGCGCCGGCTCGGCGTCGGGCACGAGCACCCCGGCGTCCCGCCAGGCGACCAGCGTCGCCGCGGCCCGCGTGTAGCGGTCCTCACCGTCCGCAGCGCCCTGACGTGGGAGGATGAGGCGTACGACGTTGTGCACGTTCGAGTCCTCGAGCGCTGCCAGCCCGTCGGCGTCGATCACGTCGTACGGCGGACTGGTCAGCGTGGACAGGTCGCCGGCGACCGCGGGGTCGTACCGCAGGGCACGGAACGGCGAGAGCACGAGACCGCTCGGGCGGGGAACGGAGGAGGTGGACGGGCCCGGTTGCCGCGCACGCGCGGACGAGGGGTCGCTCTGGCTGCTGCCGGCGCTCATGCGGGAACACTAGAGGTGCACGACCCAGACCACCGGGCCCGCACCAGAGGACGAACAGGAGGGACCCGCGTGTCTGAGAGTCGCTACGACCCCCGGTACGACCCGCGCGCGCCGGACGAGGAACGCCCCCGTCCCTTCTCCGACCTGCCGCCGCCGCCGCCGGACGTCGTCCCGTCCGGTGAGGTCTACGACTGGTACATCCGCGGCGTCGACCTGCTCGACAACGGCGACACCAACGCCGCGGTCCAGCTGCTGGCGCACTGCGCGACCGCCGAGCCCGAGAGCCGCGCGATCCGCGAGGCGCTGGCCCGGGCGCAGTTCGACATCGGTATGTACGACGAGGCCCGGACCAACTTCGAGTGGATCCTCTCGGTGAACCCCGCCGACGACTACGCCCAGTTCGGGCTCGGCCTCGCGGCCACGAAGGCCGGCGACCTCCCCAGCGCCGTCGAGCACCTGGCGCTGGCCGCGGCGATGCGTCCCGACATCGCGTACTACTCCACCGCCCTGCGCGGTGCCCGGGCCGCGCTGACGGCCGCCCAGCGCTGACCGGCGAGCGCGGCGTCGCCCTCGGCGCCAGCGACCGGCCGCTGCACGAGGCGTACGACGCGGGCCTGTTCGACCTGGACGGCGTGCTGTACCTCGGCGACGACGGCATCCCGCACGCGGCCGACGCCGTGGCGGCGGCGCGGGCGGCCGGGATGCGCATCGCGTACGTCACCAACAACGCCTCGCGTCGGCCGACCGCGGTCGCCGCGACGCTGACGGCGCTCGGGATACCCGCCGGTGCCGACGAGGTGGTCACCAGCGCTCAGGCGGCGGTCCGGACGGTCGCGGAGCACGTCCCGGCCGGGTCGGCCGTGCTGGTGCTGGGCACCGCGTCGCTCGCGGAGGAGGTCGCCGAGGGCGGCTTCCGGCCGGTGCGCACCGTCGACGAGGCCGGGGCGGACGCAGTCGCAGCGGTCGTCCAGGGGCTGTCGCCGGAGACCTGCCAGCGCGACCTGGCCGAGGCGTCCGTGGCGCTGCGCAGCGGAGCGCTGTGGGTGGCGGGCAACACCGACACGACGCTGCCGAGCCCGCGCGGCCCGCTGCCGGGCAACGGCGCCTTCGTCCAGGCACTGGCCCTGGTCACCGGCCTCGAGCCGCTGGTCGCCGGCAAGCCCGACCCCGCGCTGCACCGCGAGTCCGTCGAGCGGGTCGGGGCGCAGCGGCCGCTCGTGGTGGGCGACCGACTGGACACCGACGTGCTCGGAGCCGTGCGCGGTGGCGCCGACAGCCTGCTCGTCCTGACCGGCGTGGCCGACCGGGCCGGCCTGCTCACGGCGCCGCGGGGGAGCCGCCCGACGTACGTCTGCTCCGACCTGCGCGGGCTCCTCGAGCCGCATCCCGCGGTGGTTGTCGACGGCGACCGCTCGGCGTGTCGGAGTGCCACCGCCCGGGTCGAGGGCGACCGGGTCGTGGTGGACGGCGGGACCGGTGACGACGCCCTGCGCGCCGAGGTCGCGCTGTCCTGGGCGCGAGCGGACCGCGCTTAGAGCAGCGCGCGCAGCTTGAGCAGGTCGAGCACGCTCGCCTCCACCTTCAGCCGGCCGGTGGCCCAGGCAGCCGGCGGCGACAGCGTCCCTTCGACAAGGCAGACGAGGTCGTCGCTGGCGGCGGCCAGGCGCACCTGCGCGCGGTCGGTGTCGGTGCCGTCGGTGCAGCGCAGGTCCGCGATCCCGCTGTCGTCGAGCGTCGCGAGAAAGACGACGTCGAGGTCCGGCACGCGGCAGGCGACGGTGCGGGTGACGACGTACTTGCCGCGGACCTCGGGGTCGACGGCAGCAAGCCGGTCGGCGAGCGACCGCAGGGCGCGCTCGCACTCATGGACGTTCGCCACGACACCCCCTTCCGCTCCCCGCTCCCCGCTCCCCGGCCGGGCGCCACGCAAACGCTAGCGCTCGTGACGCTGCGCGAGCGGTACGGTGCCTGCGCCGGCCGACGACAGGGGAACCACCGTGCGTGACGCGCTCAAGAGCTACCTGGCCCTCGCGGCCGGAGTCACCGACATCACCCGCCAGCGCGCGCTGGGCGCTGCCAAGGCCCTCGTGAGCCAGGGCGAGGCGACGGCCGAGCAGGTCACCGGCCTGGCCGAGGACCTCGTGGCCCAGACCCGGCAGAACCGCGAGGCCGTCGTGGCGCTGGTCGGCTTCGAGGTGGACCGCGCGCTCGGCCGGCTCGGCCTGGCCACGACCGACGAGGTCACCCAGCTCACCGACCGCATACGCGACCTCGAGGCGCAGCTGCGGGAGGCGGGTACGACCGCCGCGGCCGGTGCCGCGGCGCCGGCGAAGAAGGCGCCCGCTCAGGCCGCCGCGCCCGCCCCCGCCAAGAAGGCCCCCGCCAAGAAGGCGCCGGCCAAGAAGGCGCCCGCCAAGCCCGCCCCGGCCAAGAAGGCGCCGGCCAAGAAGGCAGGCGTCCAGCAGGACCTGCTCGGCGGATCCCCGACCCCGGAGGCGGGGGAGAGCCCGGCGTGACCTCGCCCGTCCCCGGGCCCCGCGCCACGGCAGACCCGCAGGAGGTCCCGGCCGGCGTCGTGCAGGCGCGGGCGCGGCTCGACGAGCTCGACGGCGCCCCGGTGTCGGAGCACGTCGAGGTCTTCGACGGCGTCCACCAGCTGCTGCAGGACGCGCTCGCCACCCTCGACGAGGCTTGAGCTGGCCCGCAGGGCCCGGCTCGACGCCGAGCTCGTCCGCCGCGGCCTGGCCCGCAGCCGCGAGCAGGCCGCACAGCTCGTCGCCGACGGGATGGTCAAGGTCGCCGGCACCGTGGCGACCAAGCCGTCGACCGCCGTGGAGCCCGCGACGCCGCTGCTGGTGACGGCGCCGGCGGGCCCGTCGTACGCCTCCCGTGGCGGGCACAAGCTCGCCGGCGCGCTGGACGCGTTCGGGTACGACCCCGCCGGCAAGCGGGTGCTCGACGCCGGGGCCTCGACCGGAGGCTTCACCGACGTCCTGCTCCAGCGGGGCGCGGCCCACGTGGTGGCGGTCGACGTCGGGTACGGCCAGCTCGCCTGGTCGCTGCAGACCGACGCGCGGGTGACCGTCGTGGACCGGACCAACGTGCGCTCGCTCGAGCAGGAGCAGGTCGGGGAGCCCGTCGACCTGGTGGTGGCGGACCTGTCCTTCATCCCCCTGGGCCTCGTCCTGCCGGCGCTGGTGCGCTGCGCGGCGCCGGCTGCGGACCTGCTGCCGATGGTCAAGCCGCAGTTCGAGGTCGGCAAGGAGCGGCTGCCGAGCGGTGGCGTGGTGCGCGACCCGGGCCTGCGCGCGCAGGCAGTACGCCACGTCGCCGAGCAGGCGCAGGCGCTGGGGCTCGGCGTGCGCGACGTGACGGCGAGCCCGCTGCCGGGGCCGAGCGGCAACGTCGAGTACTTCCTGTGGCTGACGTCGTCTGCGCCCCCGCTGGACGAGGACCTGCTGGCTCGTGCCGTGCAGGACGGACCGCAGTGACAGGGGAATGACAGGGTGGGGCGCGTGACCCGTTCCGTCCTGCTGCTGGCGCACACCGGCCGCGACGCCATCACCGTGGCCGCTCGCCACGCTGCGCACCGGCTCCAGGAGGCAGGCGTCCGGGTGCGGGCGCTCGCTGACGAAGCAGTCGACCTGGGCCTGACCGGCATCGAGGTGTGCGACGACGGACCCGGGTCCGCGAGGGACGCCGAGCTGGTGCTGGTCCTCGGCGGCGACGGCTCGATCCTGCGGGCCGCCGAGCTGGCGCGGGCAGCCGCCGTACCGCTGCTGGGTGTCAACCTGGGGCGCGTCGGCTTCCTCGCCGAGGCGGAGTCCGCGGACCTCGACCAGACGATCGACCGGGTGCTGGGGCGCGACTACGCCGTCGAGGAGCGCATGACGCTCGACGTCGACGTGCTCGTGGACGGCGAGGTCGTCGACCGGGGCTGGGCGCTGAACGAGTGCAGCGTCGAGAAGGCCTCCCGCGAGCGGATGCTGGAGCTCGTGCTCGAGGTCGACGGCCGGCCGCTGTCGCGCTGGGGATGCGACGGCGTGGTGGCTGCCACGCCGACGGGGTCGACGGCCTACGCGTTCTCCGCCGGCGGCCCGGTGGTGTGGCCGACCGTGGAGGCGCTGCTGGTGGTGCCGATCAGCGCGCACGCGCTGTTCGCCCGTCCGCTGGTGACCGCGCCGTCGTCCGTGGTCGCGCTCGAGGTGCTCCCGAGCGGTGCCTCCGCCGTCATCGCCTGCGACGGGCGGCGCACCCGGGCGCTCGCGCACGGCTCCCGTGTCGAGATCCGCCGGGGGAGCGACCCGGTGCTGCTGGCGCGCATGCAGGACAAGCCGTTCACCGACACGCTCGTGCGCAAGTTCGCCCTGCCGGTGGACGGCTGGCGCGGCGCGAAGGAACAGCCGTGAGCGAGGTCCCCGAGACCGTCGGAGGTCCGACCTAGGCTCGGCTCGTGCTGGAGGAGATGCGGATCCGAGGCTTGGGCGTCATCGACGACGCCGTGCTGCAGCTCGGCCCCGGCCTCACGGTCGTGACCGGCGAGACCGGCGCGGGCAAGACGA
>JBKJQM010000380.1:0-13042 GCA_046594005.1 Mycobacteriales bacterium | reverse complement strand
GGGGACAGCCGGGAGCGAGCCGGGGGCCGTGCTGCGGGCCCGGTGCGAGGCCGGCTTCGGCCGGCGTGCGATGACCCGTGACGGCGCGACCCTCGCGCGGCTGGACGACGAGCTGGGCGTCATCGCCGGGCTGGGCTACCCGGCGTACTTCCTCACCGTCGCCGACGTCGTCGACCTCATCAAGGGCATGGGCGTGCGGGTGGCGGCGCGGGGGAGCGGCGCCGGCTCGCTGGTCACCTACCTGCTCGGCATCAGCGACGTGGACCCGATCCGCTACGGCCTGCTCATGGAGCGGTTCCTGTCCCCGCTGCGCCACCAGCTGCCCGACATCGACGTCGACGTCGAGTCCGCCCGGCGGATGGAGGTCTACGAGCAGATCCTCGCGACGTACGGCGGGGAGCGCTGCACCTGCGTGTCGATGATGGACACCTACCGCGCCCGGCACGGCATCCGCGACGTGGGCGCCGCCCTCGGACTGCCGCCCGGCGAGGTCGACGCGCTGGCCAAGGCGTTCCCGCACATCCGCGCCAGCCAGGTCCGCGCCGCCATGCGCGACCTGCCCGAGCTGCGGGCCAGCGGCCTGAACAGGGGGGAGAACGCAGGCCGCATCGACCTGCTGCTGCGCCTGGTCGAGCGGCTCGACGGGCTGCCGCGCCACGTCGCCCTGCACCCGTGCGGCGTCCTGCTGTCCGACCGCACCCTGCTGGATCGCACCCCGGTCGAGTCCAGCTGGCTGGGCCTCCCGATGAGCCAGTTCGACAAGGACGACGTCGAGGAGCTCGGGCTGCTCAAGCTCGACGTGCTCGGCATCCGCATGCAGTCCGCGATGCAGTACGCCATCGCCGAGGTCTCCCGGGTCGACGGGGTGCAGGTCGACGTCGACGCCGCACCGCGCGACGACCCGGCGACGTTCGCCCTCGTGCAGTCGACCAGGACGCTCGGCTGCTTCCAGATCGAGTCGCCCGGCCAGCGCGAGCTGGTCGGCAAGTTCGCGCCGGAGACCTTCGAGGACCTCATCATCGACATCTCGCTGTTCCGGCCCGGGCCGGTCAAGAGCGACATGGTGCGGCCCTTCCTCGAGGCGCGGCAGGGCTGGAAGCGCGCGGACCTGGTGCACCCCGACCTCGAGCCGGTGCTCGCCCAGACGCACGGCGTCGTGGTCTTCCACGAGCAGGTGCTGCAGATCGTCAGCACGATGACCGGCTGCTCGCTGGCCGAGGCCGACGAGGTCCGCCGCGCGCTCGGCGACCCCGAGGGCCAGCCCGAGGTGAAGGTCTGGTTCGTGCCGACGGCGCTGGCCGCCGGCTACGAGCTCGGTGTGGTGGAGCGGGTGTGGGAGGTGCTCAAGGCGTTCGGGTCGTTCGGGTTCTGCAAGGCCCACGCGGCGGCCTTCGCGCTGCCGACCTACCAGTCGGCCTGGCTCAAGGCGCACCACCCGGCGGCCTTCCTCGCCGGGGTGCTGACGCACGACCCCGGCATGTACCCCAAGCGGCTGATCCTCGACGACGCCCGCCAGCTCGGCATCGCCGTGCTGTCGCTCGACGTCAACGCCTCCGACGCCGAGTACCGCGTCGAGAAGGTCGGTGTCCTCGACGAGCCCCCGCCCGCGGTCCTCGACCAGGTCGGCAGCCCGGCGGCCGCACCTGTCCGCGTCGAGGACCTCCTGCTCCCCGAGGTGCCGCCGCTGCCCGACGACTGGATGAACGGCCCGTGGACCGACCAGCGCGGCGTGGCCGGTGGGGTGAGCGGGCCGCGCAGCGCCCCGTCCGACCCGCGGCTGCCCGACGGTCGCGGCTACGGCATCCGCATCGGGCTGGCCGAGGTCAAGGGGATCTCCGAGGCGGAGGTCGCCCGGGTCGTCGCCGGCCGGCCCTACGCCACCCTGTCGGACTTCTGGCACCGCGCCGCGGTGTCCCGCCCCGTGGTCGAGCGGCTGGTGGTGGCCGGGGCGTTCGACGCGCTGTACGGCCTCGGCTCGACCGTTCCGGTGCGCCGGCGCGGGCAGGTCACCCGGCGCGACCTGCTGCTGCAGGTCGCCGAGCTCGACAGATGGACCCGCTCGACGGCGGCCGCCGCGCGCAAGGCCGGTCCGAAGCGGTCCGGCCGAGCGGGCGGACGCACGCCGACCGCCCTGCCGTCCGCCGTCACCGCCAGGTCCGGCCCGGCCGGCTCCCCGGTCGTGCAGCTCGACGACGTGCGCGCCCGGCAGGCCCGCCAGTCGCAGGCGCCGGCGGCCCCCGGGCCGGTCGACGTGCAGCTCGCGCTCGACCTGGGCGACGCGCCGGAGCAGACCCTCTCGAGCGGGCTGCCTGAGATGAGCTCGGCCGAGCGGGTGCGGGCCGAGCTCGACGTGCTCGGGCTGGACGTCAGCTCGCACGTGATGGACGCCTACGCGCCGTTCCTGCGCGAGCTCGGGACGACCCGGGCGAAGGACCTGCTCGGCTGCCGCTCCCGGCAGGAGGTCCTCGTGGCCGGGGTCAAGGTCGCGACCCAGACCCCGCCGATCCGCTCCGGGCGGCGGGTCATCTTCGTGACCCTCGACGACGCGACCGGCCCGCTCGACGCGACGTTCTTCGAGGACGCCCAGGTCGGCTACGCCACGACCGTCTTCCACTCCTGGCTGCTCGTCGTTCAGGGCCTCGTGCGGCGGACCGGCCCCCGCGGTGTCTCGATGCAGGCGGTCGGCTGCTGGGAGCTGCCCGCGCTGCACGCCGCCTGGCAGGGCGGTGGGCTCGACGCGGTCTGGGCGCTCATGGCGGCTCCGGCGGCGGTGACCGAGGCGGCGGTCCAGGGCGCGGCGGCCAGCCGCTCGAGCCGGCCGGTCATGACCAGCCCGCCGCCCAAGACCGGTGTGCAGGGTGGCGGAGGAGCGGGCCACTCCGGCGTCGGGGGAGCAGTGCACGTCTACACGACCGGCTTCCGCGCCTCCCCGTACGCCGACGTCAAGCCGGCCGGCGACGGCACCGGCACCTCCGGGGGCCGCCCCACCCCTGCCGCCCCCCGCAAGCTCTGGCACGCGAGCCAGGGGAGCTCCGGGCAGTGACCGCCCCCGCTCGTCCCACACGTCCCACCAGTCACATCTTCACAACGACTGCCGTCCCAGCACTCCATGAGTGCCCTGCAGTGGCCGAAGGTGGAAGAGCGCCCGACTCGGCGCCGATCGACTTCGCGCCCGGCGCGAGTCCACCGACCCCTCGTGCAAGGGACCCGCGTCGTGCACCCCAGCTCCTCCGCAGTGCCCCGTCATGCCGCGCTCCGCGCCGCTGTGCCGCCGCCGCCGCTGCGCCGCCCAGCCCGCCGGACCCCGCTGGGCGGCGTCGCGCTCGCGCTGCTCGGCGTGGTGGCCGCCCTGGTCCTGCAGGCGGTCCCCGCCACGGCCGCTCCCGCAGCACCGGCGACGGCTCCGAGCCCCGGCTCTGCCATCGAGGCGCTCGCGCCCTACCAGGGCCAGAACACCTGCGATCCCGTCGCGCGGCCCGGTGCCGTCGCACTGCGCAACCTCGTGCTGGCCAGCTACCCCGGCACCGGCGACTCCGGGATCGTGCGCGCCTGCAACGTCGGCAGCACGAGCGAGCACAAGGAGGGGCGCGCCTGGGACTGGCGCGTCAGCACGAGCAACCCCGACCAGGTCGCGCAGGTCGCCGACCTCCTGGCCTGGCTGCTGGCGACGGACGAGTACGGCAACACCGCGGCGATGGCCCGGCGGCTCGGGATCATGTACATGATCTGGGACTCCAAGGTCTGGAAGAGCTACCAGGCCTCCCGCGGCTGGCAGGCCTACGTCGGCCCGAGCCCGCACACCGACCACGTGCACTTCAGCCTGTCGTGGGCCGGGGCGTACGCGAACACCTCGTACTGGACCGGGACGGTCGCGCCGACGATGTACGCGCCGGTCAAGGTCGTCGCACCGGCCACCGCCACGGCGACGATCGGGGTCGGCGGGGCGCCTGTCGCCGACCACCGCCTGCAGCGCCGGCTCGTCGTCGGAACCCTCCCCGGACCCTGGCGGCATCACTAGGCTCGGGCCCGCGCCCCACCTCCCCGGCGCCGCGAACAGGAGCAGCGTCGTGCCGCCAGCCCAGCCCGTGCCGCCCGTCCGAGCTCCGGGCGGTGCGGACGTCAGCAGCGCTCCCGGCGTGCCCGGGTCCCGCGCGGCCGGACCGGCGTCCTCCGCCCGCACCGCCGTGGTGTGGGAGGTGCTGTCGGCTGCGCTCGCCGAGGCCGACGCCGACGGCACGGGGCTGGACGTCGTCGACGCGGGAGGCGGCACCGGTGGCTTCGCCGTGCCGCTGGCCCGCGCCGGCCACCGGGTCACCGTGGTCGACCCCAGCCCCGACTCCCTCGCCGCGCTCCAGCGCCGCGTCGCCGAGGGCGAGCTCGCCGGTCGGGTCACCGCCGTGCAGGGCGACCTCGCCGACCTGCCCGATCTGGTCGCACCCGGCAGCGTGGACCTGCTGCTGTGCCACAGCGTGCTGGAGGTTGTGGACGACCCGGCGGAGGCGCTCGCCGCCGTCGCCGGCGTCCTGCGCCCCGGGGGGCGGCTCAGCCTGCTCGTCGCCAACCGCGCCGCCGCGGTCCTCGCGCGCGCCCTGGCCGGCCACCCCGACGAGGCGGCCCGCGTCCTGTCCGACCCGGCCGGTCGCTGGGGCGCGGCCGACGGCGTGCGGCGCCGCTTCGACGGCGACGCGCTGCACGACCTGGTCACCGGGGCCGGCCTGGTGGTCGAGCAGGTCCACGGCGTGCGGGTGCTCGCCGACCTCGTGCCCAGCGCGGTGCTCGACACCGAGCCCGGTGCCGCCGCCGCGCTGCTGTCCCTCGAGCGGGCGCTGTCGGAGCGCTCGCCGTTCCGCGACGTCGCGACCCAGCTCCACCTGCTGGCGCAGCGTCGCTGAGGCAGCAGGCATGAGCACGCGGGTGAGCGCGTGAGCCGCGGCTCCGTCCCGCCGGTCGGACCCCCGACCGGCCCGCCCGGCGACGACCGCGGCTGCACGGTCCTGCACGTCGACATGGACGCCTTCTACGCGAGCGTGAGCCTGCTCGCGCGCCCCGAGCTGCGGGGCCTGCCGGTGATCGTCGGCGGCGGCGGGACGCGCGGCGTCGTGCTGTCGGCGACGTACGAGGCCCGCCAGTCCGGCGTGCACAGCGCCATGCCGATGATGCGCGCGCGGCGGATGTGCCCGCAGGCCGTGGTCGTCGCGCCCGACTTCGAGGCCTACTCCCGCGCGTCGGCCGGCGTCATGGAGGTGTTCACGAGCGTCACGCCGCTGGTCGAGCCGATCTCGCTGGACGAGGCGTTCCTGGACGTCCGCGGGGCGGCGCGACGGCTGGGCAGCCCCCGCCAGATCGGCGAGTGGATCCGGGCGACGATCGAGGACGAGCAGGGGATCACCTGCTCGGTCGGCGTCGCGACCACCAAGTTCGTCGCCAAGCTGGCCTCGGCGCGGTGCAAGCCCGACGGGCTGCTGGTCGTCCCGGCCGAGGGCGTCGTGTCGTTCCTGCACCCGCTCCCGGTGGGGGCCCTCTGGGGGGTGGGCGAGAAGACCGAGCAGGTCCTCGTCCGGCTCGGCCTGCACACCGTCGGCGACATCGCCCACACCCCGGTCGGCACGCTCACCCGCGCGCTCGGGCCGGCGGCCGGCAGCCACCTGGGCGCGCTCGCCTGGGGCCGCGACGAGCGCTCGGTCGTCCCGCACGAGCCGGACAAGAGCATCGGCGCCGAGAACACCTTCTCCACCGACGTCGACGACCCGGCCGTCATCGCGCGCGAGCTGCTGCGGCTGTCCGAGAAGACGGCCGCCCGGCTGCGGGCCTCCGCGCAGGCCGGGCGCACCGTGTCGATCAAGGTCCGCTTCGCCGACTTCACGACGATCACCCGCGCCAGGACGCTGCCCGAGGCCACCGACGTGGGGCGGGTCGTCTACGACACCGCGATGGGCCTGTACGACGCGCTGGGCCTCGAGCGCGCCCGCATCCGCCTGGTCGGCGTGCGGGTGGAGGGCATCCGGGACGCCTCCGCCGAGCCGCACCAGCTCCTGCTGGGGGAGCGGGAGCACGGGTGGCGCGAGGCCGAGCAGGCCGTGGACCGGGCGGCACACCGCTTCGGTGCCGGGGCTGTCCGACCGGCCGCCCTCGTCGACCCCTCCAGCCCGGTACGGGACACGCCGAGAAGGGCACAGTAGGACTGTGCCGAGCGTTGGAGCTGCCGTGGACTGGACCGACGACCTGGGACAGTTCGGCGCTCGTGATGACGTGCGGGCGTTGCGCTCGTATCCTTGCCCTGCGGAGGCGCAAGCCGTGCCTCCGCTGCCGCGAAGCCAGCCCGGGAGGGAGCGCCGTGCCGCTCTCTGAGCACGAGCAGCGCCTGCTCGACCAGATCGAGCGCGCGCTCTACCAGGAAGACCCCAAGTTCGCCTCGACGGTGCGGGCCACCGACCTGCGGACCCACATGCGGCGCCGGCTCCGGCGTGCAGCGCTCGTCCTGGCGCTCGGGTTCGTGCTGCTGATGGTCGGCGTGGTGTCCAAGCAGTACGCGATCGGCATCGCCGGCTTCCTCGTCATGGTCGGCGCGCTGCTGCTCGCCATGACCAGCTGGAAGCGGCTCGGCCAGCCCGGTGGGGGCGGCCAGCCCGACCTGCGCGTGGCCGGCGGGCCCGAGCGGTCCGCGCGCGCTGCCCGTCCCGGTGGCGGCGGCAGCAAGAAGAGCCGCCCGTCCGGCGGCGGCTCCTCCGGGGGCGGCGGCTTCATGGGCCGGCTCGAGGAGCGGTGGAAGCGCCGCTGGGAGGAGCGCGGCGGCGACGGCCGCTGAGCCTCCCGCACCAAGGTTCATCCCGCCCACTCTGCTGCGGCTAGCTGTCGCGCCGCGCCCCGCCGGCGCGGTCCCGACGGGGCGTGCCGCTACACCTGCCGGGCCCGCACGCCCACGCGCCAGACCTACCCGGCCCGTCGCGCCGCCGCCCGTGGGTGCCGTACCCGGTCGCCGACCGCGCTGACCAGCGCGTCCAGCCGGTCGAGCAGGTCCGCGGTCCTCCCGCCGACCCCGTGGTAGGCCCACTGCAGCGTCGAGGCCGGCAGCAGTCGCGCGGTCCAGCGCTCGCGTGCCGAGGCGCTCGTGAGGAGCCCCTCCCGCACGGCGGCGGCGTCCCGTCGGAGGGCGGTCGCGCTCTCGTCGTCCGGGTCACCGGCCGGCGCGTAGCGGGCGCGCTCGGCGGACACGGCCAGCCGCTCCAGCGCCTCGGCAGCCGGGGAGGGCAGCGCGCGTACGGCCAGCAGGTGCGCGCCGGCCGCCCGGGGCGAGTCGGCGGGCCGCCAGCGGTGCCCGACGTCGACCGCGTCGTCGGAGATCGAGCTCCAGGCGACCAGCGGGTCGGGGGAGCGCCAGCGGCGGCGCCGGCGGGCGAGCGCGAGCAGGGCCGGGGAGCCGAGCAGCAGCAGGACGGCGGGCCCGGCCAGCAGGTACGGCGAGAGTCCGGCGCCGTCGCTGCCGCTGCCCGCGGCGGTCGCCCCGTCCCGGCCGGCCCGGTCGCCGGCGCTCGGGTCGGTCGTGGGGCCGGTCTCGGGTGCCGCCGGAGCGGTCGAGGGAGCGGCGGTGTCCGGAGTGTCCGTCACGGTCTCGTCCGGCGGCACGGTGTAGCCGGGGGTCTGGACCTGGTCCAGGCGCGGCGTCGGCTCGAAGCGCACCCAGCCCACGTCGGTGAACCAGACCTCCGGCCAGGCGTGCGCCTCCGAGGTCGTGACGCGGTAGCGGCCCGGCTCCGCCTGGCTGCCGGGGGTGAAGCCGACGGCGACGCGGGCCGGGATGCCGAGCGCGCGCACCATCGCGCCCATCGCGGAGGCGAACTGCTCGCAGTAGCCGACCCGGCCGCGCAGGAAGTTCTCCAGCGGGTCCGCGGCGTTCGCGCCGATCGCGGAGGCGTCCTCGGAGTAGGAGAAGCCGGGGCCGCGGAACAGGGCCTGCAGAGCCGCGACCTTGTCGTAGGCCGTCGGCTGGTCCGCCGTCGTCCGGTCGAGCAGGTCGCGGGTGTAGTCCGACAGCGCCGGCGGCACCGCGTAGGTGTCCCGGATCGCCGAGGGGACCGTCTGGGCGCGGCGCAGCGTCGCCGCGTCCGGCTCGACGCGGGAGGCGGTCACGACGTACGGCCGATCGACCTCACGCACGGAGGTGCGGGTCGAGAAGATGGTCTCGGCCTCGGCGTCCCAGATCCACGGGCCCTTGATGTCCACGTCGTCCGGCACGGTGGGGGTCGGCAGCCAGGGGCCGTCGAGGCGCCGGGCGAGGTCCACCTCCACGACGACGCGCTGGGTCGGGGCGGACCGGCCGGGAGGAGCCGGGACGCCCTTGCTCACAGCGTCGTCCTTGACGTCGCCGGACAGCTCGGAGGACGACCAGCCGCTGCGCTCGTCGAACACGTCCAGCGTCGTGAGGCGGATGTAGTCCGGGTCCTGCTCGGTCGTGTACGTGAACAGCTCCTGGGGCGTGGGCAGCCGGAGCTGCCCGGCCAGCGACAGCAGCGGGTTGTAGGTCGTCGTCGTCCGCGAGCCGCCGAAGCCCGAGCCGTCGCCGCTGCCGCCGAGCAGCCGGCCGTCCAGGCCCGGCACCAGCGCGGGCACGATCACGGCGACGCCGAGGGCGGCAGCGCCGATGCGGCGCCCGACCCGGCCGAGCGAGGGGTCGGAGGCGGCTGGCCTGGCGCTGCGCAGCGGCGTGCCCCAGCGCGAGACGCGGTCGCTGCTGTCGGCAAGCAGCAGACCGAGCCAGCCGCAGGCGCCGAGCACGAACGGCAGGAAGCCGGTGCCGCCGGGGAGCACCGCGGACGGCACCGCGAACAGCAGCAGCAGTGGCAGCCCGGCGACCGCGACCTTGCGCAGCACGACGGCGATCGCGTCGACCACGATCGCGACCGCGCCGGTCCCGAGGACCGCCAGCAGGACCAGACCCGGCGTGGTCGGGACGGGCGGCGCGAGGTCGCTGACGTCGAGCAGGCCCTGGTCGAGCGCGCGGCCGAGCAGCGTGAACGTCTCGACGGTCGGGACGACGCCGTACGCCAGGGTCTGCGAGGCGAACGCGAACGCGACGTAGGCGCCGAGGCCTACCGCGGCCGCGAGCGGCTGGAGCACCCGCGGCACGCCGACGAGCCGCGCGAGGGCACTGGCGCCGGCGACCGCGCTGATGCCGAGCAGCACGCGCACCAGCCAGCCGAGGTCCTCGTAGACAGGGTGCAACGCGGAGGACGCCATCGCCACGGCGACCGCGGCGGCGAGGGTGAGGCGGTCGCGGGTGCTCACGAGGTCCCCCCAGCCGTGGCAACGGCCACGGCGGCCACGGCGGCCGGTGCGAGCCGTCCGGCCCCGGCGACCCGGCCGCCGGCGAGCGGCCACACCGAGGCCAGCGTCGTGCCGTGCGTGACGCACAGGACCCGCCAGCCGGCGCCGTGCAGCAGGGTCGTGACCCGCTCGTGCTCGGCGACGGCCTGCGCTCGCAGGCGCGGCGAGACCGGCGCCCAGGAGTCGGTGTCCAGCACGACGGCGACGCAGACGGCCGAGCCGGTGCGCAGGCGGGCCAGCCGCTCGGCCTCGTCGAGGTCGAGCGCACCGAGGACGGCGACCAGCACGCCGCCGATGCCCCCGCCGCGAAGGACCGTGATCGCGCCGTCGAGGCTGTCGAGGTCCGAGGCGTCCACGGTGGCCAGCGAGTCGAGCAGGACGCCCTCGGTCAGCGGCGCCCCGGGCGGCGACAGCAGCGCCCCGGAGTCGCGGTAGAGCGACAGCGCGAAGCCCGACCGGGCCAGCCCGACGCCGATCGAGGCGATGGCGCTGACCGCCCACTCGAACGACGAGCCCGGCCCGTCGCCGCGGTGGGTGCCGTAGCGGGAGTCGAGCAGCAGGGTCGCCCGGCTCTGGAAGGGCTGCTCCTCACGGCGGACCATGAGCTCGCCGACGCGCGCGGTGGAGCGCCAGTGGACCTTGCGCAGGTCGTCGCCGTGGCGGTACTCGCGGGTCGCGGCGTCGTCGCTGCCGCTGACCGCCACCGAGCGGGAGGCGGCGTCGCCGCCGCCGGTCCAGTCACCGCCCAGTCGCACCCCCGGCAGCAGGCTGACCACGGGCGTGACGACGAGGTCGTCGGAGGTGGCGAACGAGCGGGTCAGCTCGCACAGGCCGAACGGGTCGGTCAGCCGGACCGACAGCGGCCCGACGGTCCACCGGCCGCGCACCTCCGAGGGCGTACGGCAGGGCGTCCTCCATGAGCAGGACGCCGCTGGGCAGGCGCGACACGTTGTCGAGCTGGAGGCGCACCGTCGAGGGGTGGCCGGCCTCGACGCGCGGCGGGTCGAGCGAGCGCGCGCAGGCCAGCCGGTAGCGCGTACGGCTGACGATCGCGACCGCCGCCAGGGGCAGCGCCACGAGGAACACCGAGGCCCGGAGCAGGTCGCGCTGGCCGAGGACGATCGAGCACACCGCCAGCGCCAGCCCGGCGGCCAGCAGGCAGCGCCCGCGGGTCGTCAGGCCGGACAGGGCGGTACGCATCGAGCTCATCGTCGGCGGGCCGCCGCAGGCGGGGTGGGCAGCGCGGTGCGCTCGACGAGGTCGAGGACGACGTCCTCGGCCGTACGGCGCGAGACCTGCGCCTCGGCGGTCGTGAGCAGGCGGTGGGCGAGCACCGGCACCGCGAGCTCCTGCACGTCGTCCGGCACGACGTAGTCGCGGCCCTCGAGCGCGGCGGACGCCCGGGCGGCGCGCACCAGCTGCAGGCCGGAGCGGGGGCTGGCGCCGAGCCGCAGGTGCGGCGAGGTGCGGGTGGCCGCGAGCAGCTCCACGACGTACTGCTTGACCTCGGTCGAGACGTGGATGGCGCGCACGACCTCGATGAGCTTGCGGACCTCGAGCGCGTCGGCGACCGGCTCGAGGTCGTCGATCGGCTCGGTGGAGCCGTGCGTGCCGAGCATCTCGAGCTCGGCGGCAGCGGAGGGGTAGCCGACCGTGACGCGCGCGGTGAAGCGGTCGCGCTGCGCCTCGGGCAGCGGGTAGGTGCCCTCCATCTCGATGGGGTTCTGGGTGGCGATCACCATGAACGGCGTCTCGAGCACGTAGGTCACGCCGTCGACCGAGACCTGGCGCTCCTCCATGGCCTCGAGCAGCGCGGACTGCGTCTTCGGGCTGGCCCGGTTGATCTCGTCGCCGACGACCAGGTTGGCGAACACGGCGCCCGGCTTGAACTCGAACTCGCGCGACTCCTGGTCGAAGATCGACACCCCGGTGACGTCGCTCGGGAGCAGGTCCGGCGTGAACTGGATGCGGCGCACGGAGCAGTCGATCGAGCGGGCGAGCGACTTGGCCAGCATCGTCTTGCCGACGCCCGGGACGTCCTCGATGAGCAGGTGGCCCTCGGCGAGCAGGACCACCAGGGCGAGCTTGACCACCTCGGGCTTGCCCGAGAGAACCTGCTCGATGTTGTCGCGGATGCGGGCGGAGGACTCGAGCAGGTCGTCGAGGCCGGGGGCACCGGAGCTGCGGGGGCGGCGTGCCACGTGGGGGAGTCCTCCTGCGTGCGGGGCGGGTCGAGTCCCGAGCATGACACCGGTCGGCGCGCCCGGCAGGCCCGTCCGGGGAGGGGCTGCCGGGTCCAACGGCCCGGAGCGAGCGGTGCTTCCCCTGTCCGACGAGCCGCCGCGCGGGCTGGTTCCCGCGCGCTGACGCCGGCGGTAGACCCCCCACCACGCCCCACTGCCTCTGACCAGCGCGAACTGCGCCGAGAACGGGGCTACAGGTCGCGTCGGGCGTTGACGATGGGGGGAAGTGGAGTAACGTGGGGCACCGGGGAGCGAACGGGCGACCTGGCGACGTCAGAGCACCACCGAGCTGCGGAGGAGGGGCCCGTGTTCCTCGGGACCCACACCCCGCGGCTCGACGAGAAGGGCCGGCTGATCCTGCCGGCGAAGTTCCGGGACCAGCTGGCGGAGGGCGTCGTGATCACGAAGGGCCAGGAGCGCTGCCTGTTCGTCTTCACCGCTGCCGCCTTCGCCGCCAAGGCCGCGTCCCAGGACCAGCCCACGACCAAGGCCGAGCGCGACCACCTGCGCATCTTCTTCGCCAGTGCGTTCGACGAGGCTCCCGACCGCACCGGCCGCGTGACCGTCCCGCCGGGGCTGCGCACCTACGCCGGTCTGTCCAAGGAGTGCGTCGTCATCGGCGCCAACACCCACCTCGAGATCTGGGACGCGGCCACCTGGCGCGCCTACGAGGCCGCCCAGGAGCAGGCCTTCGCCGACCAGGAGGAGGTCGCGCTCACGTCCTGACGCCCTCGTCCGGCGAGCTGGGCGGCGTCCTCTCACGAGGCCTCCGACCGCTCCGCCACCTGGCGCACCTTCCCCGGTGCCAGGCGGTGGAGCGGGCGGGGACCTGGCGAGAGGGACCCCCTCCCGCACCGAGCGCAGCCGCACCGCCACCAGTCCCAGCACCAGCACGACCGCCGTACGGGTCCGCGAGCCCGCCCGGCTGCAGCACCTGACCAGCACCGCACTCCCCAGGTCGAGAGGCACCGCCATGAGCACCAGCACCGAGTCCGACCGTGCCCCCCACAGCCCCCCACCGGGGGAGGGCCTGGGTGCCGAGGTCCGCGAGAGCCTGCTCCTGCTGACCTTCGCCGTCGCCGTCACCGTCGGCATCACGACGGCCGCACAGGCGGCCCTTGCCCTGCTCGGGTGACCGCTCCCGCTCACGTCCCCGTGCTGCTGGAGCGCTGCGTGGCGCTCCTGGCCCCGGCTCTGGCGGCGCCCGACGCCGTCGTCGTGGACTGCACGCTCGGCATGGGCGGGCACGCCGAAGCCCTGCTCCGGGCCGCGCCCGACTGCCGCCTGGTCGGCCTGGACCGCGACCCCGAGGCCCTGCGCCGCAGCGGACAGCGGCTCGCGCCGTACGCGGCCCGCACGACGCTGGTGCACGCGGTGTACGACGAGCTGCCCGAGGTGCTGGCCGGACTCGGGCTGGACTGCGTCCACGGGGTGCTGTTCGACCTCGGCGTCAGCTCGCTGCAGCTCGACGAGGCCGA
>JBKJQM010000348.1:0-6345 GCA_046594005.1 Mycobacteriales bacterium | reverse complement strand
CCTCGACGAGGTCGGCCGCTTCCTGGGCCTCACCCGCGAGCGGATCCGCCAGATCGAGCGCGACACCCTCGCCGAGATCCGCGCGGGCGGCCGCGCCGACGCGCTGCGCGAGTACGTGGCGTAGCTCCGCCCCTGCTGCTCCTCAGCGGCCGTCGCCCCCATGCCGGGGTCGGCGGCCGCTGTGCGTGGCCGGGCTGCCGGTCCGCGCCGCGCGCCGGGCGAGCCGACGACGGCACCGCCCCGTACCGTCGGAGCCTTCGACGACCGGAGGGGGACGGGCATGGCGCACGCGCCGCCGCACCCGGTCCCAGCCGTGCGCACCTACCTGCGCACCGCCGTCCCGACCTACCGGCCGGACATCCAGGGCCTGCGCGCCGTCGCCGTCCTGCTCGTCGTCGCCAGCCACGTGGGCGGCTCCCCCGCCGGCGGCTACGTCGGCGTCGACGTCTTCTTCGTCATCTCCGGCTTCCTCATCACCGGCCTGCTGCTGCGCGAGCACGACCGCAGCGGCCGGATCTCGCTGCGCGAGTTCTACGCGCGGCGCGTCCGCCGGCTCCTGCCCGCGGGCGTGCTCGTCCTCGCCACGACGAACCTGGTGGCCTGGCTGGTCTTCCACGGCGAGCGGGCAGGCCAGACGCTGACCGACGCGGCCTGGGCGCTGGGGTTCCTGGCCAACGTGCGCTTCGCGGCGATCGGGACGGACTACTTCGACCAGGCGCGACCGCCGAGCCCGGTGCAGCACTACTGGTCGCTGGCGGTCGAGGAGCAGTACTACCTCGTCTGGCCGTGGCTGCTGCTCGGCGTGCTGCTCCTGCTCGGGTCGCGCCGCCGGCTGCTGGTCCTGCCGGTGCTGGCCGTCGTGACCGCCTCCCTCGCCTGGTCGGTCGTGCACACCGCCTCCGATCCCACCGGCGCGTACTTCTCGACACCGGCCCGCGCGTGGGAGCTGGGTGTCGGGGCGCTGCTCGCCGTCGCCCTCCAGCACCCGCTGCTCCCCCGCCTCGGCCGCTGGACCGGGGCAGGTCTGAGCTGGCTCGGCGTCGGCGGGATCGCCGCCGCCGCCCTGCTGGTCGACGAGCAGACGCCCTTCCCCGGCGTGGCGGCGGCGCTGCCCGTCGGCGCGGCCGCGCTGGTCCTGCTGGGCGGTACGGCCGGGACGCGCAACCCGCTGCTGGTCAACCCGGTGAGCGAGTACGTCGGCCGCATCTCGTACTCGCTCTACCTCTGGCACTGGCCCGCGGTCGTGCTCGGCGCGACGCTGCTGCCCGACGGACCGCGGCGTACGCCGTCCGTGCTGGCCGTCTCCTTCGCGTTGGCGATCGCCTGCCACCACCTGGTCGAGGAGCCCGTGCGCCGCTCCGGCTGGCTGAGCGCCCGGCCGGCCCGCACGCGGGCGCGCGTCGGCCGGCTCTCGGCCCGCACCGCCGTGTCCGTGGCGGCGGCCGCCGCGCTGCTGGCCGGCGGCTGGGTGCTGCCGGCCGTGGCGCTGCGCAGCGACCCGCCGCCGGTCGCGGCCGCGCCTGCCCCGCCGGCCGACGACGCGGCCCAGCTGACCGCGCAGATCGAGGCGTCGCTGGCACCCGCGTCCTGGCCCGCGCTCGAGGTGCCGCTCGACCGGATCAGCCGCGCCGCCGCCCCCGAGTGGGTCGTCGACCGGTGCGACAACGTCAACACCGGCAACGTCACGCGGTGCCGGTACGGCAGCCCGAGCGCCCCGCGCACCGCGGCGCTGCTGGGCGACTCGATGGCCATCAGCTGGCTGCCGAGCCTGCGCGCCTACCTCGAGCCACGGGGCTGGCAGATCCAGGTGCTGACGCGCAACCAGTGCCCGCTGCCGAGCATCGGCTTCTGGCGCGATCAGCCCTCGAAGCCGTTCACGCAGTGCGCCGACCACAAGGACTGGGCGGTCCAGGAGGTGCGCGAGCTGCGCCCGGACCTCGTGCTGGCCAGCAACAGCATCACCTTCCTGGACCACCAGAGCGGTGAGCCGCAGGGGGCCGAGCGGTTCCGCCGGTGGCGGGGCGGCCTGGCCACGACGTTGCACGCGCTGACCGCCGCCGCCGGCCGGGTCGTCGTCCTCGGCCCGCCGCCGCGCGCCGGCAACCTGCAGAGCTGCGTCACCCGGATCAGCACCCCGTCGGACTGCACCGCCGAGCTGACCGGTGACTGGGTGGACCTGCGCGCCGCCGAACGCGCCGCGACGCAGGACGTGGGCGCGCAGTACGTCGACGTCGAGCCGCTGTTCTGCGCCTCGGGCCGCTGCCCTGCCGTCGTCGGGGCGACCCCCGTCTACACCGACGGCCGGCACCTGACGGCGGCGTACGCCCGGCGCCTCGCTCCCCGGCTCGGCGAGCTGATCGACCCGGCGTAGCTCCCTTCCACGTGGTGCCGGCGCGGCGGCCGGTGTAGACCTGACCCCACTCCACGACCCCGAGAGGCACCCCCTTGAGCGAGAACGCGTCCCGTCAGAACACCGCCTTCCCGAGCGGAGGCGGTCAGGCCCACGGCTACCTTGCGCTGCCCGCGTCCGGCAGCGGCCCCGGCGTCATCGTGATCCAGGAGTGGTGGGGCCTGACCGACCACATCGCCGACGTGACCGACCGGCTCGCTGCCGAGGGCTTCGTGGCGCTGGCCCCCGACCTGTTCGGCGGGAAGACCACCCACGACGCGGATGAGGCCGGCCAGCTGATGACCGAGCTGCCCGTCGACCAGGCCGCCCGCGACCTCGGCGGAGCCGTCGACTTCCTGCTCGGCCACGAGGCCGTCACGTCCTCGACCGTCGGCGCCGTCGGCTTCTGCATGGGCGGCGGCTTCGTGCTGCTGCTGGCCGCCCAGCAGGGTGACCGGGTCAGCGCCGCCGTCCCGTACTACGGCGTCGGCCCGGCCGTGCCGGAGTCCTACGAGGGCCTGACCGCCGCCGTACAGGGCCACTACGGGAGCAAGGACGACTTCTACCCGGCCGACGCGGCCAAGGCGCAGGCCGAGCAGATCAAGGCCGCCACCGGGGCGGAGGTGGAGTTCCACTTCTACGACGCCGCGCACGCCTTCCACAACGACACGAACAAGCTCGGCACCTACTCCGAGCAGGACGCGAAGACCGCGTGGTCGCGGACGGTGGAGTTCCTCAAGGCCAAGGTCGTCTGACCCGCTGACCCACCGCAGGGGTTGAGCGCGCGCTAGGAGTCGGCGCGGACCCAGCCGCTGGTGCTCTTCTTCTTCGGCGCGGACGCGGCGGGGGCGTCGGCGGCCGGAGCCGGCGCGCCCACGGAGCCGCCGGCCTGCGTCAGCCACTGGCGCTGCGTCGTGAGGGCCGCCTCGAGCTCCTCGGTGGGACGTCCGGCGGCCTTGGCCTTCTCGAGCTTGACCTCGAGCTCGACGACCTTCTCGCGGAGCTTGGCCGCGAACGGCGACTCGTCGGAGGCCTTGAAGCGCTTCTCACCGGCGCCCCGGACCTTCTCCTCGACCGCACCCATGCGGTCCTCCAGCGAGCGCATCACGTCGCGGGGGACCTTGCCGGCCTCCTCCCAGCGCTCCTGCAGCGTGCGAAGGCGGGCCTTGGCCTTGTCCAGGCCCTGCGACGGGTCGATGGTCTCGGCCTCGGCGAGGATCTCCTCCTTGATCTTCTGGTTGCCGCGCAGCTCCTCGTCCTGGACGGAGAAGTGGGCGTTGCGGGCCGAGAAGAACGCGTCCTGGGCCGCCTTGAAGCGGTTCCACAGGTCGTCCTCGACCTCGCGCGGCGCCCGGCCGGCGGTCTTCCAGTCGCTCATCAGCTGCTTGTAGCGGCCCGCGGTCGGACCCCACTCGCTAGAGGTCGTCAGCCCCTCCGCCTCCTTGATCAGCTTCTCCTTGCGCTCCTGCGAGACGGTGCGCTGCTGCTCGAGGGCGGCGAAGTGCGTCGTACGGCGCTCGGTGAAGCGCTTGCGGGCGGCGGAGATCCGCTGCCACAGCTCGTCCTCGGCCTTGCGGTCCAGGTGGGGCAGGCGCTTCCAGTCGTCACCCAGGGTGCGCAGGCGCTCGCCGCTGGCCTTCCACTCCGACGATCCCGCGAGCGCCTCAGCCTCGTCGGCGAGGGCGGCCTTGGCCTCGGCGGCGCGCACGCGGGCCTCGGCCTTGGCGGCCTTGCCCAGCTCGACGGCGTCGGCGGTCTTCTCCAGCAGCAGGTCGACGCGGCGCTCGAGGGCGGCCAGGTCGCCGACGGCCACGGCGGTCGGGATGGAGCCCTTGAGCCGGGTCGCGGTCTGCGCGACCTGCTGCGGGTCGCCCACCCCGCTGCGCAGCCGCTGCTCGAGCAGGGCCACCTCGGTGCTGATGACCTCGTAGCGCCGGGCGAAGTGCGCCAGGCCCTCCTCCGGCGTGCCCGCCTGCCAGGAGCCCACGGCGCGCTCGCCGTCCGCCGTCTTCACGTAGACCGTGCCGTCGTCGTCGACCCTGCCGAACTCGCTCATGTGCTCACCCTCGTGTCGCGGAGCGCCCGTACGGCGCGCCTTCCGCGGTCCAGCAGGACCGCGCTCCCGTCCAGTCTCGCCGATCCGCGGCTCGGCCGGGGCGCGGTGCGGGTCGCCCCCCGGCAGACTGGCGCCGTGGAGGACGTCGAGCGCGGACCGGACCGGTTCGAGGCCGTGGTGATCCTGCTCGTCTACGTCCTGCCGCTGGGCCTGACGGTGCTGGGCCTCGCGGTCGTGGGGCTGCCTGGGCTCGCCCTGGCGCTCGTCGCGGTCGAGGCCGTCGTCGGCGCGTTCGTCCTGCTCGCGAAGCGGCCGGAGGGCGCGTCCCGCCGGCCGGGACCGCTCGTGGGCGGGCTGCTCGTGCTGGCCGTCGTCGCGGCGGCCGGTGCCGCCGTCCTGCTGGCGGGTCGCGCCTGACACAGGAGCGGGCGCAGGGGAGGATCAGGCCTTCCCCCGCACCCAGATCGGACCGTCGTGCCCTCCCCCCTCCCCCGCCGTCTCGTCCTGCTCGGAGCCTCTCTGGCCACCGCCGTGCTCGCGGCGTCCGCGATCGCCGCCGTCGGTCACGGCCAGGCCCGCTCCACGTCGCCGGAGAAGGCCGCGGTCGCGGTGGCCGTCCCGGTCGCGCAGGTCGTCGGCGCGGGCGCCGGCGGACGGGTGCCGTGGTCGGCTCCGCTCAATGTCGGTGTGGCCGACGGGACGCTGCTCGACGTCGAGGGCACCGACCCCGACGGCAGCCCGGTGCGCGGCAGCGTCGGGATCGACGGCCGGTGGACGAGCCTCGGCACGCTGCTGCCGGCCGCGGAGTACCCCCTGACCGCGGTCGTCCGCGACGCCGGCGGCCGTACGACGCGGGTGCCGCTCGTGGCCCGTACGTCTCCCGCCGACCGGGTGGTGCACGCCGTGCTGTCACCGGGCGACGACGCCGTCGTCGGCGTCGGCATGCCCGTGGTCGTGCGGCTGGACGAGCCGGTGAAGGATCCCGCCGACCGTGCGGCCCTGGTCCAGCGGCTCCGGGTCCAGGCGACGCCGGCCGTCGACGGCAGCTGGCGCTGGATGAGCGCCGACGAGCTGCACTACCGGCCCGCGCAGTTCTGGGCCCCCGGCACCCGGATCAGCGTCGTCAGCGACCTGCACCGCCTCGCGCTCCCCAGCGGTGCCTGGGGCTCGGGCATCCGCACCTCGTCGTTCCGCGTCGGCAAGGCCGTCATCAGCACCGTCGACGTCACCGCCCACACGATGACCGTGACACAAGGGGGGAAGGTCCTGCGCGTGCTCAAGGCGTCCATGGGCAAGCCCGCGTTCCCGACCATCGGCGGCACCCACCTGGTGCTCGAGAAGAACGCCACGCGGATCATGGACAGCGACACCGTCGGGCTGCCGGGCGAGTACAAGACCAAGGTCGACTGGGCGGTGCGCCTCACCTACTCCGGCACGTTCACCCACTCCGCGCCCTGGTCGGTGAAGGACCAGGGCCTGCGCAACGTCAGTCACGGCTGCGTCAACCTCTCCCCCGCCGACGCGAAGTGGTTCTACGAGCTGGTCCGCCGCGGCGACGTGGTGCAGGTGGTGAACGCCGAGGTCGGCCCGCGGCTGAGCGATCCCGGGTCGGCCGACTGGAACGTCCCGTACGCCGAGTGGAGCTCGCCCTAAGCAACGCGGAGCCGCGACCGAGGCAGGACTCCCGGCAACGGGGGCGAACCCCTCCGCATGCGCCGTCACCTCGTCCTCGTCGCCTGCACGGCGGTCCTCGCCGGACCGCTCGTCGCGCTCGCCTCGGCGATCGACGTGCGGAGCCCGGTCACGTCGGCCAGGCCCCGCGCCGGCGCTTCCGCCGAGGCGAGCGCGACGAGCGGTCCGGCGAGGACCGCCGTGCAGGCGACGAGGACGAGGTGACGGC
>JBKJQM010000244.1:0-3509 GCA_046594005.1 Mycobacteriales bacterium | reverse complement strand
CTGGAACCCGAAGATGAAGCGCTTCATCTTCACCGAGCGCAACGGCATCTACATCATCGACCTGACCCAGACGCTGGGTTACATCGACCGCGCCTACGACTTCGTCAAGGAGACCGTGGCCCACGGCGGGACGATCATGTTCGTCGGCACCAAGCGCCAGGCGCAGGAGCCGATCGCCGAGCAGGCGACCCGGGTCGGGATGCCGTACGTCACCGAGCGCTGGCTCGGCGGCATGCTCACGAACTTCCAGACCGTCTACAAGCGCCTGCAGCGCCTCAAGGAGCTCGAGCTCATCGAGGCGACCGGCGGTCAGACCGTGCTGACGAAGAAGGAGGCGCTCGTGCTGTCCCGCGAGCGCATCAAGCTCCAGCGCACCCTCGGCGGCATCCGCGAGATGACCAAGACCCCGAGCGCCATCTGGATCGTCGACACCAACAAGGAGCACCTGGCCGTCAACGAGGCCAGGAAGCTCGGCATCCCGGTCGTCGCGATCCTCGACACCAACTGCGACCCGGACGTCGTCGACTACAAGATCCCGGGCAACGACGACGCGATCCGCTCGATCGGCACGCTGACCCGCGTGATCGCCGACGCCGTCGCCGAGGGCCTGATGGCGCGCGCCGGCGCGAACGCCAACGCCGACAGCAAGCCCGAGGCCGGCCAGGTGGCCGGTGACGAGCCGCTGCCCGAGTGGGAGACCCAGCTGCTCACCGGTGCCGCCTCCGAGGTCGCCGGCACCGCCGGTGGCGCGACGATCGACAGCGCCGGCTGGGCCGAGCCCGTCGCCGGTGCCGCCGGCGAGGCCGCTCCGGCCGTGACCGAGGCCGCCGCGCCCGTCGAGAGCGCCGCCCCCGAGAGCGCCGCGACCGAGAGCGCCCCTCCCGCGCCGTAATCCTGCCCCTCGTCCGAACGGGCGGCGCCGGAGCGACCCTCCGGCGCCGCCCGTCGCACGCCCCACCCCCATCAGGAGAAGACACATGGCTTCCATCACCGCCGCGGACATCAAGAAGCTCCGCGAGGCCACCGGCGCGGGCATGACCGACTGCAAGAACGCCCTCGTCGAGGCCGACGGCGACTACGACAAGGCCGTCGAGCAGCTGCGCATCAAGGGACTCAAGGGCGTCGCCAAGCGCGAGGGCCGCGCGGCCAGCAACGGCCTCGTGATCGCCAAGATCGAGGGCGGCACCAAGGGCACCCTGCTCGAGCTGAACTGCGAGACCGACTTCGTCGCCAAGAGCAGCAAGTTCCAGGAGCTCGCGCAGTCCGTCGCCGACGCCGCCTTCGGCAGCAACGACGTCAGCAGCGTGCAGGTGGACGGCCGGCCGCTCACCGACGTCCTGAACGACGCCAACGCGTCCATGGGCGAGAAGATCGAGGTCCGCCGCGTGGCGACCTTCGAGGGCGCCTACGTCGCGTCGTACCTGCACCGCACCAACCCCGACCTGCCGCCGCAGCTCGGCGTGCTCGTCGAGCTGTCGGCCGAGAACGCCGACGTCGCCAAGGACGTCGCGCAGCACATCGCCGCGTTCTCGCCGACCTACGTCTCCCGCACCGAGGTCCCCGAGGACGTCGTGGCCAAGGAGCGCGAGATCGCCGAGGCGACCGCCAAGGAGGAGGGCAAGCCCGAGGCCGCCCTGCCGAAGATCGTCGAGGGTCGCGTGAACGGCTTCTTCAAGGAGCAGGTCCTGCTGGAGCAGGCCTTCGCCAAGGACAGCAAGAAGACCGTCGCCAAGGTGCTCGAGGAAGCCGGCGTGACGCTGACCGGCTTCGTCCGCTTCAAGGTCGGGCAGGCCTAGTACGTTCTCGCCGGACCGCACGCCGTACGACGAAGGAGGCCGCCACCCCGTGAGCAACGACGAGGAGGCGGCCTCCTCGCCGTCCGAGGGCACGCTCGAGACGGCCCCCTACAAGCGGGTGCTGCTCAAGCTCTCCGGCGAGGTGTTCGGCGGCGGTGCGGTCGGGCTCGACCTCGACGTCGTCTCCGACATCGCGCGGCAGATCCGCGACGTCGTCGAGAGCGGCGTCCAGGTGGCGATCGTCGTCGGCGGCGGCAACTTCTTCCGCGGGGCCGAGATCGCGCAGCGCGGCATGGACCGCGCCCGGGCCGACTACATGGGGATGCTCGGCACGGTCATGAACTGCCTTGCGCTGCAGGACCTGCTCGAGCAGGCCGGCGTCGACACGCGCGTCCAGACGGCGATCACGATGGGCCAGGTCGCCGAGCCGTACATCCCGCGCCGCGCCATGCGCCACCTCGACAAGGGCCGGGTCGTCATCTTCGGCGCCGGCGCCGGCATGCCCTTCTTCTCGACCGACACCGTGGCCGCCCAGCGTGCCCTCGAGATCGGCTGCCAGGCGCTGCTCATGGCCAAGTCCGTGGACGGCGTCTACGACAGCGACCCGCGCAAGAACCCCGACGCGAAGAAGCTGGACCACGTCAGCTACGCCGAGGTCCTGAGCAAGGACCTCAAGGTGGCCGACGCGGCGGCCTTCAGCCTCTGCATGGACAACCACCTGCCGATCATCGTGTTCGCGCTGCAGGAGGACGGCAACATCGGCCGGGCCGTCCGCGGTGAGAAGATCGGCACCCTCGTGAGCAGTGACGGACCGGGAGCAGCGCAGTGATCGACGAGACCCTCCTCGACGCCGAGGAGAAGATGGACAAGGCGGTCACGGTCGCCAAGGACGACTTCGGCGGCATCCGCACCGGGCGGGCGACGCCCGGGATGTTCACGAAGATCCTCGTGGACTACTACGGCGCGCTGACCCCGATCAACCAGCTGTCGTCGCTCACGGTGCCCGAGCCCCGGATGGCGGTCATCACGCCGTACGACAAGAGCTCGCTGGGCATCATCGAGCGCGCGATCCGCGACTCCGACCTCGGCGTCAACCCGACCAACGACGGCAACATCATCCGGATCGTGTTCCCGCAGCTGACCGAGGAGCGGCGCAAGGAGTTCGTGAAGGTCGCCCGCACGAAGGCCGAGGACGCCAAGATCGCGATCCGCAACATCCGCCGCAGGGCGAAGGAGGAGCTCGACCGCCTGGTCAAGGACGGCGAGACCGGCGAGGACGAGGTCTCCCGCGCGGAGAAGGAGCTCGAGAAGACGACGGCGCAGTACGTCCACGCCGTCGACGAGCTGCTCAAGCACAAGGAAGCCGAGCTGCTCGAGGTCTGATGGAGATCCCTGCCCTCGAGACCGCACCCTCGCCGCCGGAGGGCGCCCCGGGCGCCCACGAGCCCGGCCGGGCCGGCCGCAACCTGCCCGCCGCCATCGCTGTCGGCCTGGGCCTGGGCCTGCTCATCACCGTGCCGCTGTACTCGCCGGCGCGGTGGCTGTTCATCGGGGTGCTGGCCGCCGCGGTCGGACTCGGGATCTACGAGATCGTCAGCTCGCTGCGCCGCCTCGGGGCCCAGCCGCCGATGCCGCCGCTGATGGCCGGTGGCGTCGCGATGGTGGTGCTGGCCTACCGCGAGGGCGCCGACGCGCTGTTCCTCGGGCTGGTGC
>JBKJQM010000172.1:0-5283 GCA_046594005.1 Mycobacteriales bacterium | reverse complement strand
CCGCGGTCCCCGTGAGCAGGCTGATCTGGGCGTTCCAGGCCTCGACGGGCAGCTGCGCCCGCAGCTCAAGAGCCGGCCGACCGGAGGCGTCGACGACGACCTCCTGCTCCGGCGTCGGCAGGTCGACCGCGTCCCGCGCGCGGGCGAGCGCCTGGCGCAGCCCGCCCACCTCGCGCAGCAGCTCGAGCAGCTCATCGGCGGTGCCGGTGTCCAGCTGTGCCTGCACCTCCTCGTAGTCCAGCCGCGCGGTCGAGCGCACCCGTGCGCGCTGCACGGACGTCCCCGTCAGCTCCCCGGTGGCGTCCAGGTCGAGCTCCCACAGCAGCGCGGGGCGGACCTGGTCGGGCAGCAGGCTGGCCGCGTCCTCACCCAGCACCGGCGGGTGCAGGGGCGTGCGGCGGTCGGGGGCGTACAGCGTCACGCCCCGCCGCTCGACCTCGGCGTCCAGCGCACCCCCCGGGTCGACGAAGGCGGCCACGTCGGCGATGGCGTACGACACGCGGTAACCCGTCGCCGTCCGGGCGAGGTGCAGCGCCTGGTCGAGGTCGCGGCTGCCTGGCGGGTCGATCGTGACCATCGGCAGGTCGGTGCGGTCGAGGTCGGGCAGGCGGGGGGCCCGCGCCGCCCGCTCGGCCTCGGCGAGCGCCTCGGGCGGGAAGTCGCCGGGCGCGTCCAGCTCGGTCCGCAGCGCGTCGAGGTCGAGCACCCCCTGCTCGACGACCGCGGCGGGCAGGACGACGCGGACGGAAGGCACGCGGCCCACCCTAGGAGCCGGACGAGCGCCTTCGTCGCAGCCGGGCCCACACGGTCTTGCCGGGTGGCGAGGTGCGCACGCCGTGCTCCGCGGCGAGGATCTCCAGCAGCGCCATCCCACGGCCGCCCTCGGCGTCCTCGTCGGCGTGGCGCGGCCGCGGCGGCTGCGGGCTGCCGTCGCACACGCAGACCGTCACGCTGCGGCCGTCGGCCCGCAGGTCGAGCGCGACCGGTGGCTGCCCGTGGCGCACGGCGTTGGTGACCATCTCGCTGACGACCAGGACCAGGTCGTCGCTCTCGTCCTCGAGGCCCAGGCGCACGGCGCACTCGCGCACCGCCTGCCGGGCCTGGCCCGGCCCGTGCGGGCCGTGCTCCACGGCGAAGCCGGCCAGGCCGCGGCGGTCGGGCACCGCAGCCAGCGCAGCAGTCCGGTCGTCGTGGAGGGGGACGCCCGGCAGGGCCGACCGGACACCGGGCGCGGCACTGCAGACGCAGAGCCGGCCGTCGGAGCGGCCCTGGGTGAGGTCGCGCAGCGCGGCGGCCGCTTCGGGGTCCAGGCAGGGGACGTGGAGCAGGTCCAGCACCACGCCTCGCGGGCGCCGGGCGAGCGCCTGCTCCACGGCATGCACGAGCGGAGCGGCGTCCTGGCGGCCCACGGGGCCGGTCACGGACAGCACGTCCGCGCGCTCGGCGGACTCCTGTCGCAGGAGCACAGCTCAGCACCTTCTCGTGGTCGCGCGTCCCGGAGGGGCAGGGCCCGCTGAGGCGGACACTCCACCTGTGCCCGGACAGACCGGACGCCGAACGAGTCGACCGCTACCGACACACAGGACTAGCGCGACCGCAACCCCAGGCGGTCAGGAGTGCACGAGCGGGGGCACCACGTCGCTGTAGCCGGTGAGGATGAGCAGGCCCAGCGCGAGCGACGCGACCCCGGTCACGATGCCGAGCCCGATCTGGACCTTCGGCGCGCGCCGGCTGCCGAGGATGCCGGACAGCCAGGCGGCGGCGATCCCGAGGTCGGCCAGCACCAGTCCGGCGACGAACGCCCCGAGGATCAGCGCGGCCGACGCGGCCGAGCCGGAGGCCCCGGCCGCCGCGAACAGCGCGATCTGGGTGGGCGTCTCCGCGCCGGTGCCGTGCAGGAGCCCGACGAGGAAGGCGCCGCGGCTGTCCACGTCCATCGTGTCGACGGGCACCTCCCGCCGGCGGGCGCGGGCCCAGCCGCGACGCAGCGCACCGACGACCAGGCTGATCCGCCCGGTGTAGCGGTAGTCGCTGCGGTAGCGGCCCAGCTGGTACAGCACGACGCCGCCGAGGGTGACCAGCGTCAGGCCCACGAGGTAGCGGAAGACGTCGTCCATCCCCGCTGGCAGGCCGACGCCGAGGGCGAGGACCAGCCCGCCGAAGACGGCCAGCACGAGTCCGTGACCGGTGCAGTACCAGAACGACAGGCCCAATCCGCGGCGGCCGTGGCGGTGCGGTGCCTGGTCGTCCCCCTGGCGCGGGGCGGTGAGGTCGGTGATCGCGGCGATGTGGTCCCAGTCGAGACCGTGGCGGGCACCCAGCACGAAGCTGGTGCCGGCCAGGGCCAGGGGGACGGCGTCGAGCATGGACATGGAGACCGGCTCTCCCTCGTGGGCGGAGGTGCAGTACGAGTCGGCCCACTCCGCCGGCGATCTGGCTCGCTCCCGCGCCGTCGGGCGGCGGGGAGACGTCAGTAGCGCACCTGCACCGGGCTCTCACCGGACTTCCCCTGCGGAGGGGGTCGGGCAGAACGTACCGCCCTGCCTCGGGCAGCATGACGGGGTGCGCGACATCGAGGTCCGGGACGACGGCATCCGCCTCGGCCAGCTGCTGAAGCTGGCCGGGCTGGTGGACGCCGGAAGCGACGTGCGGCCGCTCCTGGAGACCGGCACCGTGACCGTCGACGGGCGGCTCGAGACCCGCCGCGGCCGTCAGCTCAAGAAGGGCCACGTCGTCGCGGTCGGCGACGAGAAGGTGCGCCTGGTCTAGGGGTCAGCCCCTGGACCGCAGCCAGCGGCCCATCGCCGCCGCGGCGTCCGCAGCCTCCGCGAGCAGCCCGGCCTGCAGGTGCACGTCGTGCCACAGGCCCTCGAGCAGCACCAGCTCGAGGTCGGCGCCGGCCGCCTTCGCCCGCTGTGCGAACAGCTCGCCCTCGGGCCGCAGCAGCTCGAGCTCGCTGACGTGCAGCAGCGTCGGGGGCAGGGCGGACAGGTCGTCGTGCAGCGGGGACAGCCCACGGGCGTCCGCCTCGCCGACGAACGCCGCGGCGCCCGCCCGGACCCAGTCCTCGCGGATCATGTCGCGGCCGGTGCGCGCACGGCGCGTCTTCCCCGTGAGGTCGACGACAGGCGAGACCAGACCGAGGGAGGCGGGTGCACGGGTGCGGGCGAGCAGCAGCGCCAGCGCGCCCCCCGCGGAGTCGCCGACGACGGAGGTGCGGGCACCGGCGGCGAGCTCGTCGTATGCCGCCACCGCGTCGTCGACCGCTGCGGGGTAGGCGTTCTCGGGCGCGAGCCGGTAATCCAGGACGTGCACGGCGCAGCCGGCCGCGGCGGCCAGGTGCGCGGCGAAGGAGCGGTGCGTGCCGGGTGAGCCGGTGATGAACGCGCCACCGTGCAGGAGCAGCACTGCCCGGCTCGCGTCGGCCGCGGGGGGCGACACCTTCTCGGCGGGGCGGCCGCCGAGGACGGTGCGCTCGACGGTCGTCGTGGCCGGCAGCCGCACGCCCTTGGACAGCAGCTCCATCCACGCCCGCTGCACCGGCACCGGCACGGGCGGACCGAGGACCGGTCGTACGCCGAAGCGCAGCGCGCCCGACAGCAGCGCGCGCGGGAGCCTCACGCGACCACCGGGCGGCGGACCGGCTGCACGTCGTGGTACGCGAGCCGGATCCGCCTGGTGCGCCGACGGAAGTCGATCGTGGTGCCCGGCCAGTTCTGGGTGTTGCGTCCATCGGCGGTGAGGTACCAGCTGCGGCACCCGCCGGCGAAGACGGTGCCGCCGAGCCGCTCCTGAAGCCACGCGTTGAAGGACCGCTGCGCGGCCTCCTTCACCTCGACGACGCGGCCGTTGCGCGCCAGCGCCACGGCCTGCCGGACGTACGCGAACTGGCTCTCCAGCATGAGCACGATCGAGTTGTGGCCCAGGTTGGTGTTGGGGCCGTACAGCAGGAACAGGTTCGGGAAGCCGGCGACCGTGGTGCCCAGGTAGGCCTCCGCGCCGCGGCTCCACGCGTCGGACAGCCGTTGGCCGACGCGGCCCACGACCTCCATCGGCGCCAGCAGCTCCGTCGCCGCGAAACCCGTTCCCAGCACGAGGGTGTCGACCTCGTGGAGCACGCCGTCCGCGGTCAGCACGCCCTCGGGACGGACCTCGGTGACCCGCTCGGTGACGAGCTGCACGTGGGGCAGGCCCAGGGCCGGGTACCAGTCGTTGGACTGCAGGATCCGCTTGCAGCCGATCGGATCGGTCGGCGTCACCTTGGCGCGCAGCACCGGGTCGGTGACCTGCTTGTGCAGGTGCCGGCGGAAGCGGATCTCGTGGCCCTTCATCAGCCGCGGCTCGGTGTTGAAGCCGAGGCTGCGCGCCTCGTTGGTGACGAACGTGCGCAGCCGGTCCAGCGTCAGGACGACCGGGGCGCGGTCGAGCACGGCCTTGGTCGCCGGGCCGTACGCGCGATCGGGCTTGCGGATGACGTACGGCGCGGAGCGCTGGAAGACCGTGACGTGCGCTGCCTGCGGCGCGATCTCGGGGACGAACTGGATGGCGCTCGCACCGGTGCCGAGGACGGCGACCCGGCGGCCGGTGAGGTCGTGGTCGTGGTCCCACTCGGCGGAGTGGAAGACCGTGCCGGCGAAGGAGTCCAGCCCCTGCACGTCCGGGCGGCTGGGGCGGCTCAGCTGCCCGCAAGCGGCGATCAGGACGTCGGCCTCGTGGGTCGTGCCGTCGGACAGGTCGAGCACCCACTGGGCGCCGTCCCAGCGGGACGAGAGCACCTCGGTCCGGAACCGCACGTGCGGCAGGACACCGAAGTCGCGGGCCACGTCGCGCAGGTAGCCGTGGATCTCGGCCTGGGGCGCGAAGCGCCGGGACCAGTCCCCCTTCGGCGCGAAGGAGAACGAGTACAGGTGGCTCGGGACGTCGCAGGCCGCGCCGGGGTAGGTGTTGTCGCGCCACACCCCGCCGACGTCGTCGCTGCGCTCGAAGAGCACGAGGTCGCGCTCCCCGTCCTGCAGCAGGCGCACGGCGATGCCGATCCCGCCGAAACCGGTGCCGACGATCGCGATGCGGGTCATGTGCCGACCGTAGGGACGTGAGGTGCGCTGACCCACGTCGCTCCCGGACAGGTACTTGACACTTCCGGCCACACTGAGGGCGTGCACCCCCGCAGCGCCGCGAGCGCCCTGCTGCTCGTGCGGCTCGGCGAGGAGCGCGGGGTACCGGCCTCGACGTCGCTGGCCGGGACCGGACTGACGGTCGACGACCTGCGGCGCGCCGGGTACG
>JBKJQM010000102.1:0-3984 GCA_046594005.1 Mycobacteriales bacterium | reverse complement strand
GTCGTCGCGTCGCTGGTCATCAGCGCCGTCGCGTGGATCGGCGACAACGTGCTGGGGCTCAAGAAGAAGAAGGACTAGTGGCCACGCTCGTCGCCTCCGACGTCACCGTCGTCCGGGGACCCGTCCTCGTCCTGTCCGGGGTGTCGCTCACCGTCGCCCCCGGCTCCCGCACCGGCGTCGTCGGCCCGAACGGCGTCGGCAAGTCGACGCTGCTCGCCACCCTGGCCGGCGAGCTGGAACCGGACACCGGCGCGGTCACCCGGTCCCCCCGCTCGGCCAACGTCGGGCTGCTGCCTCAGGAGCCCGAGCGCCGGCCGGGCGAGAGCCTGTCGGACTTCCTGGCCCGGCGAACGGGCGTGACCTCTGCACAGGCCGCGCTGGACCTCGCGACCGATGCGCTGACCGAGGGCCGGGACGGGCCCGACTACGACGAGGCGCTGCAGCGCTGGCTCGACCTGGGCGGTGCCGACCTGGAGGTCCGCGCAGAGCAGGTGTGCGCCGACCTCGGGCTGCCCCTGGACCTGCTGCACGTCGAGACGACAGCACTGTCCGGCGGCCAGGCCGCGCGGGCCTCGCTCGCCTCGGTGCTGCTGTCGCGCTACGACGTGTTCCTGCTCGACGAGCCCACCAACGACCTCGACTTCGCCGGACTCGAACGCCTGGAGCAGTTCGTCCTCGGGCTACAGGCCGGGCTGGTGGTGGTCTCGCACGACCGGGAGTTCCTCAGCCGCACCATCTCCTCCGTCCTCGACATCGACGAGCCCTCGCGCACGGCGACGCTCTACAACGGTGGCTACGACGCCTATCTCGCCGAGCGTGCGTTGCGGCGGTCGCAGGCGCGGGAGGCGTACGAGGACTACGAGGACAAGCGGTCGGGTCTCGTGCAGCAGGCGCAGCGCCAGCGGGAGCAGTCGGTGCGCGGCGCGCTGCGGGCCAAGCGCAAGATGCCGGACAACGACCGGGCCGCCAAGGGCGCCCGCATCGAGGCGGCCACCCATGCCGCCTCCCGCGTGAAGGGCATCGAGTCGCAGCTCGGCCGGCTCGACGAGGTCGAGGAGCCGCGCAAGGAGTGGCAGCTCCGCATGGAGATCGCGCCGGCCCCCCGGTCGGGCGACGTGGTGGCGGTGCTGTCGCAGGCCGTGGTGCGGCGCGGCGACTTCGTCCTGGGACCGGTCGACCTGCAGGTGTCGTACGGCGAGCGGATCGCCCTGGTCGGTCCCAACGGCTCGGGCAAGACCACCCTGCTGGCAGCGCTTCTCGGGCGGCTGCCGCTCGAGAGCGGTCGCCAGTCACTCGGGTCCGGCGTCCTCCTCGGCGAGGTCGACCAGGCCCGCTCGCTGTTCGACGGACCGGCCACCGTCGTCGAGGTCCTCGAGGAGCGGACCGAGTGGCCGGCCGCGGAGGTGCGGACGCTGCTCGCGAAGTACGGCCTCAAGGCCGACCACGTGAACCGCCCGTCCGCCTCGCTGTCCCCCGGCGAGCGGACCCGCGCATCGCTGGCGCTGCTGCAGGCGGTCGGCGTCAACCTGCTCGTGCTCGACGAGCCGACCAACCACCTGGACCTCCCGGCGATCGAGCAGCTCGAGCAGGCGCTCGAGGCCTACGAGGGGACGCTGCTGCTGGTCACCCACGACCGGCGGCTGCTGGAGGCAGTGCGGGTCGACCGCACGCGCTCGCTCTGAGGGCCCCTGGAAGACTGCGCGCGTGACGATGACGACTGAGGGCGCGACGCCGCTCGACAAGCTGGTGGACCTGCTCGACCTCGAGCGCATCGAGGTGGACATCTTCCGCGGCAAGCAGCCGACCGAGTCGATGCAGCGCGTGTTCGGCGGACAGGTGGCCGGCCAGGCGCTCGTGGCCGCAGGACGGACGGTGCCGGAGGACCGGCCCGTGCACAGCCTGCACGCCTACTTCCTGCGCCCCGGCGACCCCAGTATCCCGATCGTCTACGAGGTCGACCGCATCCGCGACGGCCGCTCCTTCACGACGCGTCGCGTCGTGGGGATCCAGCGAGGCAAGCCGATCTTCAACCTCAGCGCCTCCTTCCAGGTGGCGGAGGTGAGCGTCACCCATGAGACCGCCATGCCCGACGTGCCCATGCCCGAGGACCTCCCGACGATCCAGGAGCGGATGGCCCCGTACGCCGGGGAGTACGGCGGCTGGTTCGCGCGACCCCGGCCGATCGACATCCGCTACGTCGACGACCCGCCGCGGGTGGCCATGGACACCGGCGTGCGGCGTTCGACCTCCCAGGTCTGGATGCGCGCCGACGGGTCGCTGCCGGACGACCCGCTGCTGCACGTGTGCGCGGTGACGTTCGCCAGCGACATGACGCTGCTGGACTCGACGCTGCTTCCGCACGGGCTGGCCTTCGGGATCGACGGCGTGCAGCTGGCGAGCCTGGACCACGCGATGTGGTTCCACCGCCCGTTCCGCGCCGACGAGTGGTTCCTCTACTCGCAGGAGTCGCCGTGGACCGGAGCGGCGCGCGGCCTGGCCCGCGGCCAGATCTTCACCCGCGACGGCCATCTCGCGGTCAGCGTCATGCAGGAGGGCCTGGTGCGCGCGCCGGTCCGCTAGTCCTTCGGCCGGCGGCGGCCGCGCGGCGGCGTGAGGGCCTTGGCCGAGTCGGCCGCCTCGCGCAGCCGGGCATCCCGCTCGGCGCGCTTCTGCGCTGCCGGTCCGGCGACCGAGGGTCGGCTGCGCAGCGGCTCCCCTTCCATCTTGGGGAACTGCGGCGGATAGGGCGCGTCGCCCGCGCCGTGCCGCTCGTACAGCTCGAGCAGCGGCGTCAGGTCGTGGTGCACGTCGTCGATCGCGCCGTGCACGTCCCCGAGCTCGGCGAACCGATCGCGCATCGTCCAGATGTCGAAGTCCTCGATCTCCGCGCGCGGCACCTCGTCCCAGGTCAGCGGGGCACTGACGGTGGCTCGGGGAACGGCACGGACGCTGTAGGCCGACGCGATCGTCTGGTCGCGGGCCATCCGGTTGTAGTCCAGGAACACCCGCTCGCCGCGCTCCTCCTTCCACCAGCGGCTCGTCGCGAGGTCCGGCCGACGGCGCTCGACCTCGCGCGCCACGGCCAAGGCGGCGTGCCGCAGGTCGAGGAACGTCCAGCGCGGCTCGACCCGCAGGTAGACGTGCATCCCCTTGCTGCCGGAGGTCTTCGGGAAGCTGACCAGGCCGAGCTCCTCGTACAGGGCTCGCACCTCGAGCGCCACCTCGACGACGTCGTCCCAGCCGGTGCCCGGCATGGGGTCGAGGTCGATGCGGAGCTCGTCGGGCGCCTCGGTGTCCGCGCGGCGCGACGGCCACGGGTGGAAGTCGAACGTCGACATCTGGACTGCCCACGCCACGTGCGCGACGTCGACGGGGCACAGCTCGGTCGCGCTGCGCCCGCTGGGGAACTGCACCGTGACCGTCTCCACCCACGGCGGCGCCGACGCCGGGACCCGCTTGGTGTAGACCGCCTCGCTGCCGACCCCCTCCGGGTGCCGCTTGAGGACCGTCGGCCGCTCGCGCAGTGCGCGGACGACGCCGTCGCCGACCGCCAGGTAGTACTCGACCAGGTCGATCTTGCGGCCGGCGCCCTCGGGCAGCGCCGGGAAGTAGACGCGCTCCGGGTTGGTCACCTTGACCGTCCGCTCACCGGTCGGCGTGTCGATCTCGATCTCGACGAACGGCGATGCCATGGCCGGACGCTATCGCCCGGAACAGGCCGACGACGTCAGGCGCTGCACCCACCATGACCTACGACGTGACCAAGACCGACGCCGAGTGGCGTGCCGAGCTCAGCCCCGAGGAGTACGCCGTCCTGCGGCAGGCGGGCACCGAGCGTCCCTTCACCGGTGAGTACAACGACACGAAGACCGTCGGCGTGTACTCCTGCCGCGCCTGCGGGAACGAGCTGTTCACCAGCGACACGAAGTTCGACTCGCACTGCGGCTGGCCCAGCTTCTACGCCCCCAAGGCCGGCGACGCCGT
>JBKJQM010000040.1:0-7098 GCA_046594005.1 Mycobacteriales bacterium | reverse complement strand
ACACCGGCACCTGGAGCCCCGTGCTCGCCGGGCTCGAGGCGCAGCGCGAGGTCGTGCGGGTCGACCTGCCCGGCTTCGGGCAGACCCGGATGCCCGTCGGCGACTACACGCTCGGCGGCGTCGCCGACGCGCTCGAGGCACACCTTCGGGCGGAGGAGCTGACCGGCGCCGACCTCGTCGGCAGCTCGATGGGCGCTCGCTTGGTGCTCGAGATGGCCCGCCGGGGTCTGGGCCGCAGCGTGGTGGCTCTCGACCCCGGAGGCTTCTGGAGCCCGACGCAGAAGAAGGTCTTCGGAGCCACGCTCGCCGCGAGTGTCGCCCTCGTACGCACGCTGCGCCCGGCCCTGCCCGCACTGCTCGCGACGCCGGTCGGCCGCACCGCGCTGCTGGCCCAGCTGTCGGCGCGGCCGTGGGCAGTGGACCGGGACTACGCCGTCCGTGAGGTCAAGGGCCTCGCGGACGCCCCCGGCACCAGTCCCGCGCTCCGGGCGCTCTCCACCGGACCCGACCAGGAGGGCGCGCCCGCAGGGTCGCTGCCGGGACCGGTCCTGGCCGTGTGGGGCGCGCAGGACCGGGTCACCCTGCCCAGTCAGGCGAGCACGCTGCAGCAGCGCTTCCCTGATGCGGTCGTCGAGATCTGGAAGGGCTGCGGGCACTTCCCGCACTGGGACCAGCCCGATCGGGTGGTCGAGACCGTCCTGCGCCACACCTCCTAGCCGGGACAGAGCCGCGCCGGCACTGCTGCCGGTGGCATGCTCAGCAGCCGACGTGAGGAGAGGTCCGTGCGCACGTGGCTGACCGAGCGGTTCGGGTTGACCGTGCCCGTCGTGGCGGCCCCCATGGCCGGCATCAGCACCGGACGCCTCGCCGCGGCGGTGTCCGCCGGCGGAGGACTCGGCATGCTCGGCGTCGGACCGGCGTCCACGCCGGAACGGGTGCGCGAGCAGTGCGCGACCGCTCGCGAGGCCGGTCAGCTCGGTGTCGGGTTCTTGGCGTGGGCTCTCGCGCAGGACCACGCGCCCCTCGAGGTCGTCGCCGGCGAGGCGCCGGCCCTGGTGTCGGTGAGCTACGGCCCGTACGAGCGGTGGATCGCGCCGCTGCAGTCTGCGGGCATCGTCGTGGCGACCCAGGTCGGCACGCTGACCGAAGCCGTCGCCGCCGAGCAGGCGGGCGTCGATGTGCTCGTCGCCCGCGGCGGCGAGGGCGGCGGCCACGGGCGGAACGACGTGGGCACACTGCCGTTGCTGCAGGAGGTCCTGGACGCGGTGCAGGTCCCGGTGCTCGCGGCCGGGGGCATCGGCACGGCCCGCGGCCTCGCTGCGGTGCTCGCCGCCGGTGCCGCCGGCGCCTGGGTCGGGACCGCCTTCCTGGCCTGCACCGAGGCGGCCACCTCGATCCGTGCGCGCGAGCTCCTGCTGGCAGCGGCGGACACGGACACCGCGTACGGCCGCGTCTTCGACGTGGGGCAACGGCTCGCGTGGCCACCGGAGTACGGCGGACGCGCCCTGCGCAACGCGTTCTTCGACCGCTGGGTCGGCCGCGAGGACGAGCTCGCGGGAGATGAGGGCACGGCAGCCGAGCTGAGCGCGGCCCGGAACAGCGGCGACTTCGACATCGCCTGCGTGTACGCGGGTCAGGGGGTCGGCCTGCTGCGCGACGAGCGGACGGCCGCGGACGTCCTGGGCGAGTTCGCGGGTGCTGAGGGCCTTCTCGGCCGCGCGGCCGGGCGAAGCCTGACCTGAGCGTCGCCGTCAGCAGGCGCGACAGGTGTCGCGACGTCCGCGTCCGCATACGGTCCCGGTACGGTCCCGCCGACGGCCGACGCACCAGCTCGAGGAGGACGCATGGCAGCGACGCGCGCTCTGGTGCTGGGCGGGGGTGGTCTGGCCGGCATCGCGTGGGAGCTCGGCCTGCTGCACGCACTGGCCGAGGCAGGCGTCGACCTCGCCGCTGCGGACCTCGTCGTCGGCACGTCCGCCGGGTCGGTCGTCGGGGTCCTGCTGCGCGCCGGCGGCGACCTCGGCAGCCTGTACGCCGCGCAGCTCGAGGCGGCACCGGCCGAGCGGTCGGTCGCCTTCGACGCCACGGCGATGCTGACGTCCATCGGCCAGGCCATCGAGGGTGCGACCGGGCCGCAGGACGCCCGGGCCCGGGTCGGTGCCTGGGCAGCGCAGGCGTCCGGCGTGCCGGAGGACGAACGCCTGCAGATCATCGCCTCGAGGCTGGCCTCGACCGAGTGGCCCGAGGGGCGGCTCGTCGTGACTGCCGTGGACGTCGAGAACGGCGAGCTGCTGGCCCTGGACCGGGACACCGAAGTGCCTCTGGTGCAGGCGATCGCGGCCAGCTGCGCCGTGCCGGGCGTCTGGCCGCCGGTCCAGCTGAGCGGTCCGCTCGCCGGTCGGCGCTGCATGGACGGCGGCCTGCGGTCGATCACCAACGCCGACCTCGCGCGCGGTCATGACCGCGTCCTGGTGGTCACGCCCTTCGGCGGTTTCCCGAACAGCCCCCTCGGTCCCTCGTTGAGCGAAGAGGTCGCGGAGCTGCGCGCGAGCTCCCGGGTGCTGGTGGTCGAGGCGAATGCGACGTCGTCGGCGGCCTTCGGCGCCAACCCGCTCGACCCGGCCACCCGCGAGCCGTCGGCGCGTGCCGGCCGGGCGCAGGCCGCCGACGTGCTGGACGCCGTCCGCGAGCTCTGGGGCTGAGCGGCCTGACGGTCTAGGCGCCGCGCCAGCCTTCCGGGTGCACGCCGCCGGGCTGCGGTGCCGCCGGGTCGTACGGCGTGCGGCTGTAGATGAAGGTCCCGAGGTCCAGTGCCACGACGCGGCCGCCCTCCCGTACGACCCGGAGCACCTCACCGGCGTGGTACCCGTCCAGGCCGAGGAACGTGCCGTCATCGCGCGGACGGAAGCGCGAGGCCCGTCCCGAGCCGAGCAGACCCGACAGGTCCAGCAACCCGTCGGAGCGCAGGCGCAGGCCGTAGCTGTAGGTCCCCCAGTACCAGGTCCCCACGAGCTCCATCAGCGCGGGATCGGCGGCAGTGCAGGGCTTCCACGTCGAGCCGACGGCCGGCTCGGCGGTCCGCACCACCTCCTGCAGGTCGCCGATCACGGTCCCGTCGAGCCCGCTGGTGGCGTTGCAGAGCAGGACGGTGCCGAGGTCCTCGCCCCGGTCGACCATGACGGACGCGACGAAGCCGGGCATCGACCCGCCGTGCCCGATCAGCGTGCGGTCGCCGGAGCGGGCGACGGCCAGGCCGAGGCCGTACGCGGACCAGCCGGTCGCGGAGTGGTCGACCCCGGCGGGGGTGGCCATCTCCTCGAGCGTCGCTGACGACACGACGTCGGCGGTGTCACCGAGCAGGAACGTCGCGAAGCGCGCGAGGTCGGTGAGGGTCGCCCAGAGCTGTCCGGCGGCGGCCATCGCGCCGGCGTCCTCCTCGGGCTCGGGCAGCAGGACGTCCGCCCACGGGTGGACCGCCCAGCCCTGCGCCGCCCGCCCCTCGGGACGGGGCGACGTGCGCGTCATGCCGAGCGGCAGCAGCACCTCGTCGCGGACGATGCTCGCCCACGGCCGGCCGCGCAGCCGTGCGAGGACCTCGCCGATGACGCCGTAGCCGAGGTTCGAGTAGTGGAAGCGACGCCCGGCGCCGTGCGGCACGTCCTCCGGAGTCAGCAGCTCGCTCAACCCGGCGAAGTCCGGACCGGGCACCCGCTCCCACCACGAGCCGGGGCTCTCGGCGCGCAGCCCCGCGCTGTGGGACAGCAGCTGCCCCAGGGTCCGGTTGCCGAAAGGTGTTCCTGGCAGGTGCTTCTCGAGCGGGTCGTCGAGGTGGAGGAGCCCCTCGTCACGCAGCCTCATCACCGCGACCGCAGTGATGCTCTTGCTGATCGAGCCGAGGCGGTACTGCACGTCGGTGTGCGGCTCGTCGACGTCCCCTCGGCCGGCCGACCACGCGAGCCCGCCGTCGCGCACCACGCCGACGACCAGCGACGGGACACGGCTCTCCCGCTGCGCGCGGGCGGTACGGGCGTACAGGCGGCGGGCCGTCGAGTCCAGCAGGGCGGTCATGCGCGAGGACCGTAGCGGTAGGCGTACGAGTACGCAGCCCTCATGCCGTGCCGTCCGTACAGCGCGATCGCTGCTGCGTTGTCCCTGCGCACCTGCAGGTACGACGAGGTCGCGCCGTGCTCGCCGGACCAGGTGCCGAGCGCTGCCAGGAGTCGCGACGCCAGGCCGCGGCGTCGGTGCTCGGGCAGCACGGCCATGGCGAAGACACCGAGCCTGCCCTCCTGGACGACGCCGCGTGCCACGGCGACCGTCCTGTCGTCGACCCGCACACGGGCGTAGCCGACCGGCGCCGTGATCCGGGACAGGCAGGTGCGGGCGACCTCCAGCTCGGGCTCGCCGCCGCGCCCGTCGACGGCCCACCAGCAGCGGAGCCACTGCTCGTCCGCGCGGCCGGCCAGCTCGCCCGTCAGGCCCTGGAGCAACGGTCCGATCATGACCTGCGTCGGCATCTCGAGAGTCCAGCCGCGTGCGTCCAGCTCGGCGTCGAGGTCCGGATCGCTCACCTGCACGGCCGCCGGCAGTCCCCGAGCGGTGAAGAAGCCCTGCACCGCCTCGAGCGGCCGGGCGTCGGTGAGGGGGAGCGCGGAGTTGCCGCGCCGCGTGACGCCCCGGGATGCGCGCAGGCGCCAGCCGTCGACCTCGACCTGCTCCAGCGGCGGCCAGGCGTCCGCGCCCAACCGCTCGAGCAGCAGGCGCTCCGTCATCGCGCGGACCGTAGTCCAGCGCCGCCCATTCGGCGGCGCAGCAGGGCTTCGGTACGGCCGTCTGCCGCAACCGGCTGGCCCCGGCGGGTGATCACGGGACTGTCCGAGTTGCTGTGACCGGGCCAGTCCCGGACGGGCCCCGCCGCGTTGTTCCCGGTGAGGAACGACTGCTGCCACCTGGGGGACACGACATGGCGCGACCGAAGCACCTGAAGCGCACGAGCACCGGACACCAGCTGCACCGCGCAGGTGCGGTCCTCGGAATGGCGGCGCTGATGAGCATCGGGGCCGCAGTGCCGGCACTGGCTGTGGCGCCGACCGCGGTCGGCGCGGCCGAGGACGTCGACAACGGACACCACCTCGAGGGCAACAAGGGCGGCGGCGGTGGAAACGGCGGCGCGGTCGAGACGCCGGCGGACAAGGAGGCCAAGGACAAGGAGGCCAAGGACAAGGTGGCCAAGGACAAGGAGGCCAAGGAGGCCAAGGAGAAGGCCGACAAGGACAAGGGCCCGCACGGCGGCGGCGCGGGAACTGGACCTGGCGGGGGCGCGGGGAGTGGCGTCGGCACAGGAACCGAGACCGGCAGCGGCACCGGCACCGGCACAGGAACCGAGACCGGCACCGGCACCGGCACCGGCAGCGGTACAGGAACCGAGACCGGCAGTGGCAGCGGCACCGGCACAGGAACCGGCACCGAGACGGGCACCGGCGCCGGGACTGGAAGCGGCACCGAGACCGCCACCGAGACCGGCACAGGCACAGGCGCAGGGAAGACCACCGAGACCGGCACAGCCGCAGGGAAGACCCCCGAGACCGGCACCGGCACCGGCACGGGCCCGGGCCCGGACCCGGACCCGTCTGTCGGCACCGATTCTGGCAGCGCCCCTGCGGAAGAGACCGTCGGCGACGCCACGGCGCCGGCCAGGACCAGCGCCGGTTCCGGCGCGGACGGCGCGGACGGCGCGGATGGCGTGGATGGCGCGGACGGCACCATCACTGCGGCCGGCAGCGCCGGCACCACGGCACCACGTGCTCCCGAGCCCGACAGCGGACAGCCCGACCCGAGGCCGATCGGCACCGCCGCCCACCCCGAGCCGGACTCCACCGGCACCAGCAGCAGCGCGGTCGCACCAGCGTCCACGTCTGGGCAGCGGGCAGCGGGCAGCGGCAGCACCGGCGCCGTCCCGGCTGGCACCGGCAGCCACCGGGCGCAGCAGCAGGTTGCGGCGCACCATCGGCCCGTCTCGCACCAGGGCCGCGCGTCGGCGAGGGTCGTCGCCACGGTGACGACGTCGAGCTCGTCCTTCGTGGTCCGGGCGGACCAGGTCGCGGCCGCCTCGGGAGAGACGCCTGCCCGCGAGCTCCCCGCCCCCCGACCGCAGGTGCCGGCCACCACCAGCACCGTCGCCCAGCCCGTGCCGCTGACCGAGGGCGCGGCGGAGGCCGTCGTCGACCTCTCGGCGCGGTCGACCGGCAGCACCGCTGTCCTGGTGCCATCCGTCGTGGCGCTCGGTCTGGTGGGCGCCGGCTTCCTGGTCCTCGTGGCGCGACGCCGGCGCGACGAGGACGTCGTGCGCGCGACGGCCTAGAGCCGCCCCGCGGACTTGAGCGAGAGGTAGGCATCGGACACCGCCGGGGCGAAGCGCTCCGGCGGGGCGTCGACGACCTCGACGCCCCGCCGGCGCAGCAGGGCGGTCAGCCGACGGCGCTCGGTGCGGGCGCGCTCTGCGGCGGCTGCGTCGTACACCGCGGAGACGGTCCCTCCGCCGGCCGCCATCTCCTCGACGCGGGGGTCCGCGACAGCCGCGAGGACGACGGTGTGCCGGGACGTCAGCGAGCTCAGGTAGGGGAGCAGCCCCTCTTCGAGCGGCGCGGTGTCGAGCGACGTGAACAGCACGACGAGCGAGCGTCGGCGGGTCCGCCGCAGCACCTCGCCGACCAGCCGCCGACCGTCGCTCTCGACCAGCGCCGGCTCGAGACCAGCCATGGCGTCGACCATCCGGCGCAACAGGTCCTCCCGGCCGGCCCCTTCGACGGCGGCGCGGGGGACCCGGTCGATGGCCAGCAGGTCCACCCGGTCGCCGGCGCGGGAGGCCAGCGCGCCGAGCAGCAGCGCGGCGTCGAGGGCGCTGTCCAGGCGGGGCACGTCCCCCACCCGGCCGGCCGAGGTGCGGCTCGTGTCCACGACCAGCAGCAGCGTGCGGTCGCGCTCGGGTCGCCAGGTCCGGACGACGACGTCCTGCCGCCGGGCCGTCGCCCGCCAGTCGATCGACCGGACGTCGTCGCCCTCGACGTAGTCCCGCAGCGTGTCGAACTCCGTGCCCTG
>JBKJQM010000492.1:0-10002 GCA_046594005.1 Mycobacteriales bacterium | reverse complement strand
GGCCGCCGCCGCGCGCAGCAGGCCGAGGAGGGCATCGAGGCGCTGCGCAACGAGTGCGACACGCTCATCGTCATCCCGAACGACCGGCTGCTGTCGATCAGCGACCGCAACGTCAGTGTGCTGGACGCCTTCAAGAGCGCCGACCAGGTGCTGCTGTCCGGCGTCCAGGGCATCACCGACCTGATCACGACCCCCGGTCTGATCAACCTCGACTTCGCCGACGTCAAGGCCGTCATGAGCGGCGCCGGCTCGGCCCTCATGGGCATCGGCAACGCCCGCGGCGACGACCGCGCCGCCGTGGCCGCCGAGATGGCGATCGCGAGCCCGCTGCTCGAGGCGAGCATGGACGGCGCCCACGGCGTCCTGCTCAACATCTCCGGCGGCAGCGACCTCGGCCTGTTCGAGATCAACGAGGCGGCCCAGCTGGTCGCCGATGCGGCGCACCCCGAGGCCAACATCATCTTCGGTGCGGTCATCGACGACGCGCTCGGCGATGAGGTCCGCGTGACCGTCATCGCCGCCGGCTTCGACGCGGGCGCCCCCACCCCGGTGCGCCGGATCGAGACCCGCCGCGCAGGGCCGGTCGAGGAGGCCCCCGCGCCCCCCGCGCCGGCCCCGTCGTACACCCCGCAGGCGACCCCGCGTCCTCGGCCCACCCCGACGCCGCAGCCGACCGCGCCGCGCCGCACGGTGGTGTTCGAGGACGACCTCGACGTCCCCGACTTCCTGAAGTAGGCCGCCCTGCTGGACCTGCTCCCGGCCGGGCTGCCCGCGCCGGTGGACGGGTGGTTCACCAGCCGCTCCGGCGGCGTGAGCGCCCCGCCGTACGACGCCCTCAACCTCGGCATGCACGTCGAGGACGAGTGGCGGCGGGTGCACGCCAACCGGTCGCTGCTCGCGGACGCGGCCGGCCTGTCCGCTCCCGACCTGGTGTTCATGCAGCAGGTCCACGGCGCCGGGGTGACGGTCGTCGACCGCTCCAGCTCGCGCCGGCGCAACGGTGGAGCGGCAGCCAGCGACGCGCTGGTGACGGCGACCCCTGGACTGGGGCTCGTCGTCCTGGCTGCCGACTGCCTCCCGGTGCTGCTCGCCGATCCCGGTGCCGGCGTCGTCGGGGTCGCCCACGCCGGCCGGCAGGGGCTCGCGGCTGGCGTGCTGCAGGCGGCGCTGTCGGCCATGCAGGACCTCGGGGCGACCGCCGCCGGCACCACCGCCGTGATCGGGCCGGCCGCCTGCGGACGCTGCTACGAGGTGCCGTCGGCGTTGGCCGACGAGGTCGAGGCCGTCGTCCCGGGGAGCCGCGCCACCACCCGGCAGGGCACGGCCTCGGTCGACCTCACCGGGGGGGCGGTCAGCCTGCTCTCGGCGGCCGGCGTCGGGGCCGTCCGCACGGTCGGCGGCTGCACGCTCGAGCAGCCCGAGCGCTTCTTCTCCTACCGCCGGGACGGCGTGACGGGACGCCACGGCGGACTGGTGGTCCTGCGATGAGCCCGAGCCTGCGGTGAGCCGCGCCGAGGACCTGGCCGCGCGGCTGGCCGAGGTGGAGCAGCGCCTGAGCGCCGCCTGCGCCGCGGCCGGCCGCACCCGGGACGACGTGGAGCTCGTCGCCGTCACGAAGTTCCACCCGACGCAGGACGTGGAGGTGCTGCGCGACCTGGGCGTACGCGCCTTCGGCGAGAGCCGCGACCAGGAGGCCCGGGACAAGGCCGCGCGGGTCTCCGGCGTCGTGTGGCACTTCGTGGGGCGCCTGCAGAGCAACAAGGCGGCCAGCGTCGCGTCGTACTCCACGGTGGTCGAGTCCGTCGACCGCCTGCCGCTCGTGCAGGCCCTGTCCACCGGCGCGGTCAAGGCGGGCCGGGAGCTCGAGGTGCTCCTCCAGGTCAGCCTCGACGGGGATCCGGACCGGGGCGGAGCCGGGCCCGCCGACCTGCCCTCCCTGGCCGAGGCGGTGGCGGCTGCCGACGGCTTGCACCTGCGCGGGCTGATGGCCGTCGCGCCCCAGGACGTCGACCCCGACGGGGCCTTCGCTGTCCTGCGTGAGCTGTCCGTGGCCCTGCGACAGGACCACCCGGACGCCGACCGGATCAGCGCCGGGATGACCGGTGACCTGGAGCCGGCGGTCGCGCACGGCTCCACGTCCGTGCGTGTCGGCACGGCGTTGCTCGGCCGCCGGCCACCTGCGAGCCGGTAGTCTCGCCGCGTCCGTACGTCTCGACCTGAGGGAGCGACCCATGCCCGGCGCCATGCGCAAGTTGGGCCTCTACCTGGGCCTGGTCGAGGACGACGAGGACGCGCGCGACCGGCGCTACGCCGACGACGACTACGACGAGGACGACCTGGCGGAGCTCGACGACGCCCCGCCCGTCGTCGCCCGCCGCTGGAACCCCGACGCCGAGGTGCGCGAGCCCGGTCGTACCGCGACCCTGCGCCGCCCCGCCGAGGAGGTGCGCCCCCGGAGCTCGGTGGCGCTGGACCCCACGGCCCGCATCGCCGCCGCGCCGGCCCCCGCGGCCCCTGCTATGGACACCTACCGGATCACGACCCTGCACCCGCGCACCTACAACGAGGCGCGCACCATCGGGGAGCACTTCCGCTCCGGCACGCCGGTGATCATCAACCTGACCGAGATGGACGACGTGGACGCCAAGCGCCTCGTCGACTTCGCGGCCGGCCTCATCTTCGGCCTGCGTGGCAGCATCGAGCGGGTGACCAACAAGGTGTTCCTGCTCTCGCCGGAGCACGTGCAGGTCACCGCCGAGGACAAGGCCCGCATCGCCGAGGGCGGCTTCTTCAACCAGTCCTGACCGTCCCCGCCCGAGCACACAGCCAGACCAGGAGCACCCAGCCCCGTGCGAGTCGTCGCAGACGTCGTGTACTTCGCGCTGCTCGTGTTCCTCTTGCTGCTGGTGTTCCGGCTCATCATGGAGTACGTCTTCATGCTGGCCCGGTCCTACCGCCCGACGGGGCTGGTGGCCGCGGCGCTGGAGCTGGCCTACTCGGTCACCGACCCGCCGCTCAACGCGCTGCGCCGGGTGATCCCGCCGCTGCGCATCGGCCAGGTGAGCCTGGACCTCGGCTTCATCATCCTGTTCATCGTCGTGCGCATCCTGCTAGGCGTCGTCGGCGCACAGCGGTGACCCGCACCGCCCGTACACCGAGAGAGCCGAGAAGACCGTGCCGCTGACCCCTACCGACGTCGCGAACAAGCAGTTCCGCATCGCGTTCCGCGGCTACTCGCTCGACGAGGTCGACGCCTTCCTCGACGAGGTCGAGACCGAGCTGAGCCGCCTGCTGCGCGACAACGCCGAGATCAAGGGCCGTCCCGCGACGGCCTCGCCCGCACCGTTCACCGCTGCCTCCTCGACCCCGGTCAGCACGCCGGCGCCGGCGCCGGCTCCGGTCGCCCCGTTGGCCGGCATGGAGGGCCAGGAGGCGGCCCTGCGCACGCTGCTGCTCGCGCAGCGCACCGCCGACGAGGCCATCGCCGAGGCCCGCGCCGAGGCCGAGCAGATCGTCAGCGCGGCCCGCGCCGAGGCCGACGAGGCGGTCTCCACCGCCCGTACCCAGGCCGACCGCACCCTGCGCGAGGCGCGCGCCGAGGCGGAGAAGGCCGTCGGCGACGCGCGCAAGGAGGCCGACTCCACCCTCGGGTCGGCCCGCACCGAAGCCACGACCACGCTCGAGGCCAGCCGCAAGAAGGCCTCCGAGGTCGACCAGGAGGTGGCCGCCCGCATCCACGCCGCCACCGGCGACCTCGACGCCAAGAGGGTCGCCCTCGAGGCCCGCATCGAGGAGCTGCGCGCGTTCGAGCGCGAGTACCGCACCCGCCTCAAGGCCTACCTCGAGGGCCAGCTGCGCGACCTCGACAGCCGGTCCGGTCCGGACGACGGCGGTGCCGGCGTGCCCGCGGGCGCGGGTCGCGCCGCCGTCGGGCTCACCCCTGGCGGGGCCGCGGGCGTGCGCGGCCGCGGCACCGTGCCCGCAGTGCCCGCAGTCGCCCCCGCCGCCCCCGTCGCACCCGCCGCCGTCCCCGCGCCGGACGGACCGCCGCGCGAGGCCACGCGCACAGGTGCCGGCAGCGGCCTGCGCGCCATGCCGTCGCTGTCCGCCGAGGCCGCTCCCGCCGTCGGCCCGTTCACCGTCGTGCCGTCGGCCGCCGCCGCGGACACCGCCGACGACTCGGACGACTCGGACGACTCGGACGACTCGGACGACGACAGCACGCCCCCGGTCGCCGACCACTAGTCCCCGCGACGCAGTCCTGCTCCGCCCCGGCCCCCGGCGGGAGCGCAGGGGGCTGCTCCGCTCCCCGCGACGGACCGCACCTGGCCCGCCGCTACAGTGCACCCGCACCTCGACCTGAACCGTGCCGGAGGACCCACAGCGTGATCGTCATCAGCGGGGCTCTCGTCCTCGTCGCCCTCGTCCTGCTCGTGATCGGGGTGGTCGACCCGAGCCTGCCGTTCGTGTACGCGTCCATCGCCGTGAGCCTGGTCTCGCTGGTCTTCCTCGTGATCGGGATCCTGCAGCGCCGCGGCGAGCCGCTGCCCTCGGGCGAGGCCGCAGCCGGCTCGTCGGACGGCGCTCCGGCCGCGCCGCGGGTCTCCGTGGAGAAGGAGCCGGCCCGGGTCGTCCCGGCGCACGCCGTCCGCGTCGAGGCGCCGGCTGCCGCGCCCGCAGCGGCGGGCGGGACGGTGCTCGTCGTCTCCGGTCGGCCGCGCTACCACGTCGACGGATGCCGCTACCTCACCGGCAAGGACGCCGAGGAGATCGACGTCCTCGAGGCCCGCGAGGAGGGCTTCACCCCCTGCGGCGTCTGCAAGCCCGACGAGGCGCTCGTGCCGGTCGACGAGCCCACGGCAGCCCTGGAGCTGGCACCGGAGCCCGAGGTCGAGCCCGAGCCGGACGTCGAGCCCGAGCCGGTCCCCGCACGGGCCGCCGGCCGCAAGGCCACCTCGACCCGCGCTGCCAAGGCGACCACGGCTGCCGCCGCACCGGCCAAGGCCGCCCGGGCGGCCACCCGCACCGTCCCGGACCCGCTGGAGGAGGTCGCTGCCGGTCGCGGCGCTGCTCCCTCGCGCTCCAGCGCCGGCAAGGCGGCCAAGGCCCCCGCGAGGACGGCCAAGGCTCCCGCTGCGAAGGCTCCCGCGAAGACGGCCAAGGCTCCGGCCGCCAAGGCCCCGGCTGCCAAGGCCCCGGCCAAGGTTCCTGCTGCCAAGGCCCCGGCCAAGGCAGCCGCTGCGCCCGCTGCCGCCGCGAAGAAGGCGGGGGGCGTCGTGGTCATCCCCGAGCGCGGTCGCTTCCACCGCTCCGACTGCCGCTACGTCCGGGGTGTCGAGGGCGCTGAGGTCCTCACCAAGGCCCAGGCCACCAAGCAGGGCTTCGAGGCCTGCGGCGTCTGCAAGCCCTAGCGCCACCCGCACGTCGAGACCACACGACGAGGCCCGTACGAGCAGCTGCTCGTACGGGCCTCGTGCTGTCCCAGGGCGCTGTCTGGGCCTCCCACCCCCGTGATCAACGCCGCGTGGGCACCGCTTCGACGGCGGGTGGGGCGGTGGCACCCCGGCGTTGATCAGCCGCGGTGCGCTCCCCGCCTACCCGACGAGGTGCCGGGACTCGGACCGGAACGGGTCGCGGGGCGGGGGCAGCGGCAGGACCAGCGCGTCCGCCGGGGCAGTCACCCCGGCCAGGTCGAGCACGAGGTCCAGGACGCTCTGCGGGGTCTGCCCTGCGGCGACGCCCTTGGCGGTCACCAGCACCCGGTAGACGGTGATCCAGTGCTTGGTGGGGGTGTCGTAGGACCAGTCCACGGAGCCCAGGTGCTCGCTGCCGCCGCGGCTGCCGAGCAGGCCGTCCCACGGACCGCTCCAGACCTGGATGCCGGCCGGTCCGGCCGAGAAGCGGCCGGCGCGCGAGACGTCGGCGCGCTCGGCCGAGGCCAGCAGCGCCCGGGCCTCGCGGTCGGGGAGCACGAGCGCCGGCCGTACCTGGGTGGCGACCGAGACCTTGTCGGACGGGCGGGTCAGCCGGAACGACCGGTGGACCGGCGGAGGGTCGAGCTCGACGGTGTGGACGGTCACCGGTGCCTCCAGAGTGCGACGGGCTGCTCCGGGTGGAGCAGTCGCTGATGTCACAAGGAGCATCGGCCGACGCCTGGCCCGGTCTGACGGGGCTGTTCGGGTGATCCTCGGAACACGGTGTAACGCGCCCGGATGGCCGAACCCGGGCAGAGCATCCGCCGCGTCACACCCGTCACGCCGACTCAGGTGCCGGCGACCCGCAGCCAGAACCGCAGCCCCAGGCCGGCGTCCCCGACCGGGTGGTGGTGTTCGCGCAGGTCGGCGATCGGCCCGCCAGCGGTCACCTGGACGGCCAGCACCTCCTCACCGAGCCGCGCGGAACCCTCCTCGAGCGCCTGCGCGAGCTCGCCGTCGGCGGCCCACCACAGCTCGATGCGGTCGCTGACCTCCAGGCCGCTGGTCTTGCGCGCGTCCTGCACCAGCCGCACCACCTCGCGCACCAGACCGGCCCGGCGCAGCTCCGGGGTGATCTCGAGGTCCAGCGCCACCGTCTCGCCGGCGCCGGAGGCGACCGCCCAGCCCGTGCGCGGCGTCTCGGTGACGACGACCTCGTCCGACGACAGCTCGACCACTGAGCCGTCGACGAGGACGGAGGCAGTGCCCACCCGCAGGCCCCGGGCCAGCTCGGCGGCGTCCGCGGCCGCGACGGCCGCGGCCACCGCCTGCACGCCCTTGCCGAACCGCTTGCCCAGCGCGCGGAAGTTGGCCTTGGCGGTGACGTCGACCAGGTCGCCGGCGAGCGGTTCGAGCGTGACGACGTTCAGCTCGGAGCTCACGAGGTCCTGCAGCGAGGCGGGCAGCGCTTGCCATCCCTGCGCGGACACCATCGCCCGGCCGAGCGGCTGGCGGGTCTTGACCTTGCTCTCCGCGCGGGCCTGCCGGCCGAGGTCGACCAGTCGTCGGACCAGCGCCATCTGCTCGGCCAGCTCGTCGTCGACCAGAGACCGCTCCACCTGCGGCCACGGCGCGAGGTGGACGCTGTCCGGCAGCGAGCCCTGGCCGGCGAAGAGCCCGGCCCACACCTCCTCGGTGACGAACGGCGTGAACGGCGCCATCAGCAGCGTGACGACGTACAGGCACTCGTGCAGGGTGCTGAGCGCAGCCGGGTCGCCGTCCCAGAAGCGGCGGCGGGACGAGCGCACGTACCAGTTCGACAGGTCGTCGATGCACTGCGCCAGCCGGCGGCCGGCCCGCAGCGAGTCGAAGTCCTCGAGCGCCTCGGTCACCTCCAGCGCCGTGGCGTGCACCTGCGACAGGGCCCATCGGTCGAGCAGCGTCTTCTCGGCGCCGGTCTGCGCGGCGGGGTCCCAGCCGTTGACCGTGGCGTACAGCGTGTGGAAGGCCGCGGTGTTCCAGTACGTCAGCAGGACCTTGCGCACGACCTCCTCGACCTGCTCGTGGCCGACGCGGCGGGCCGACCACGGCGAGCCGCCGCAGAGCATGTACCAGCGCAGCGCGTCGGCTCCGTGCCGCTCGAACAGCTCGAACGGGTCGAGGACGTTGCCCAGGTGCTTGCTCATCTTGCGGCCCTCGCCGTCGAGGATGTGCCCGAGGCAGAGCACGGTCTCGTACGACGACCGGTCGAAGACCAGCGTCCCCACGGTCATCAGCGTGTAGAACCAGCCGCGCGTCTGGTCGATGGCCTCGCAGATGAACTGCGCGGGATAGGCCGGCTCGACCCCGGACCACGGGTAGCCGACCTGGGCGAACGGCATCGATCCCGAGTCGTACCACCCGTCGATGACCTCCGGCACCCGGCGCGCCTCGGCGCCGCACTGTCCACAGGGGACGACGACGTCGTCGACGTACGGCCGGTGCGGGTCGAGGCTCGACAGGTCCTGCCCGGCCGCTGCGCCGAGCTCCGCCAGCGACCCGAAGGCCTGCCAGTGCGACGACTCCGCCGTGCACCGCCAGATCGGCAGCGGCGTGCCCCAGTAGCGGTTGCGCGACAGCGCCCAGTCGATGTTGTTGTCGAGCCAGTCGCCGTAGCGCCCGTGCTTGATCGTGGCCGGGTACCAGCTCGTCTTCTCGTTCTCCTCGACCAGCCGGTCCTTGATGGCGGTCGTGCGGATGTACCAGGAGGGCAGCGCGTAGTAGAGCAGCGCGGTGTCGCAGCGCCAGCAGTGCGGGTAGCTGTGCTCGTACGGCAGCTCGCGGTAGAGCAGGCCGCGCTCACGCAGGTCCGTCACCAGGGCGGCGTCCGCGGTCTTGAAGAACTGCCCGCCGACCAGCGGCAGGTGCTCCTCGAAGGTGCCGTTCGGGCGCACCGGGTTGACGACCGGGAGGCCGTACTTCTTGGCGACCTGCATGTCCTCGGCGCCGAACGCGGGGGACTGGTGGACCAGGCCGGTGCCCGACTCCACGGTGACGTAGTCGGCCAGGCCGACGTAGTGCGCGCCCTCGCCCTCACCCGACGGGAAGGCCACCCAGTCGAACGGCCGGTCGTACGTCGTGTGCTCCAGCGCGGTGCCCGGGAACCGCTCGAGCACCTCGACGTCCTCGCCCAGGACGTGCAGCAGCGGCTCGGCGACGACCAGGACCTCGGTCCCCGTGCGCGCCGCCACGTACGTGACGCCCGGGTTGACCGCGACGGCGGTGTTGCTGACCAGCGTCCACGGCGTCGTCGTCCACACCAGCAGCGCGGCGCCGAGCTCCTTCAGCGGCCCGGCGTTGACGGGGAAGCGGACGTACACCGACGGGTCGGTCACCGTCTGGTAGCCCTGCGCTACCTCGTGGTCCGACAGCGCGGTGCCGCAACGAGGGCAGTACGGCGCGACGCGGTGGTCCTCGACCAGCAGGCCCTTGTCGGCCACCTGCTTGAGCGACCACCAGACGGACTCCACGTACGAGGCGTCCATCGTCCGGTACGCGTCGCCCATGTCGCACCAGTAGCCCATGCGGGTGGTCATGCGCTCGAACTCGTCGACGTGCCGCACGACGCTCTCGCGGCACCGGGCGTTGAACTCCGCGACGCCGTACGCCTCGATGTCCTGCTTGCCGGAGAAGCCGAGCTCCTTCTCGACCGCCAGCTCCACCGGCAGGCCGTGGCAGTCCCATCCGGCCCGGCGGGGGACGTGGCGGCCCTGCATGGTCTTGAAGCGGGGGAAGAGGTCCTTGAAGACGCGGGCCTCGACGTGGTGGGTGCCGGGCTTGCCGTTGGCCGTCGGAGGCCCCTCGTAGAAGACCCACGGCTCGCCGCCGGCGGTCTGGGCCAACGAGCGCTCGAAGACCTGGTCGCGCTCCCAGCGGCGCAGCACGTCGTGCTCCAGTGCGGGCAGGTCGACCTGCGGCGGCAGCTTCTTCATCCGTCTCCTCCGTCGTCCGGTGCTCCGACGGAGGGACGAGGCGAGAGCCCCGCGGTACCACCCTCCTTGGGAGGCCGGGGCCTCCCCGCTCACTTGCACTGCGATCGCCGCTCGGGGGTGATCTTCGTCCCGTGCACGCCCCTGGGCTCACACCGTCCCCAGGTCGCTCGTGGCTGCGTTCGGACCTACTCGTCCCGTCATCGCGACGCTCCGCACCGTAGACGTCCCGGCCTCCGACGGCGAACGAGATCGGGCCCGCCCCGCGCGTCGGACGTGCGAGGTCGGTCGTGTTACCCTCCGTCGCCCCCAGAAGGAGCTGACGAGACCACCATGGCGACAGCGAAGAAGGCCGCACCGGCCACCAAGGCAGCGGCGAAGGCGACCGCCGCGAAAGCACCCGTCATCGCCAAGGCGGCGGCGACGAAGGTGCGCCAGCCGAAGATCAGCAGCGAGCCCGTCGCCCGCAAGGCTCCGGCGGACAAGTTCCTCGCGAAGCAGCAGGCCAGCCTGGTCGCCGCTCGGGTGGAGCGCCTCGCCGAGGCCGACGCGCTGAAGGCGGAGGCCGACCAGCTCGCCCTCGACGCCGAGCCGGGCGACACCCAGTTCGACGACGAGTC
>JBKJQM010000461.1:0-12917 GCA_046594005.1 Mycobacteriales bacterium | reverse complement strand
GTGTCGAAGGTGTGCCACTCCCAGTTGTCCTCCTCGACGTTGGCGAGGGCGGCGCACATGCCGCCCTGCGCCGCGCCGGTGTGGGAGCGGGTCGGGTAGAGCTTGGTGAGCACCGCCGTGCGCGAGCGCTTCCCGGCCTCGAGGGCGGCGCGCATCCCGGCGCCGCCGGCCCCGACGATGATCGTGTCGTACCTGTGGAACTGGACCATGGTTCCGCTCCTCTTATCCCGTGATGTCGGGGTCGAAGGTGAAGATCACGAGCGTGCCCAGGACGAGCACGAGGAACGACGAGGTGTAGAGCAGCATCTTCAGCCAGAAGCGCGTGCCGTCGCGCTCGGCGTAGTCGTTGATGATCGTGCGCAGGCCGTTGGTGCCGTGCAGCTGGGCCAGCCAGAGCTGCATGAGGTCCCAGGTGCGCCAGAACGGCGACGCCCAGCGGCCGGCGACGAAGCCGAAGTTGATGCGGTGCACGCCGTCGTCGAGCAGCAGCTGGATGAACAGGTGTCCCAGCACGAGGAAGAACAGCAGCAGGCCGGACATCCGCATGAAGATCCACGCGTACATCTCGAAGTTGGTGCCGCGGCCGCTCTGCGACGGGCGCTTGCGGCGGGTGCGCGGCGCGTCGATGACCAGGCGGTCGGCGTTGTCGGTCTGGACGACCGAGCCGGGCGTCATGCTCCCGGTGGCAGTCCCTCCCTCGCTGACGGCGGTCACGCGGCGTTGCCGAACAGGTCGGCGAAGGTGTGGGCGACCATCCGGATCGACGCCGGGACCATGGCCAGCAGGAAGACGGTGAGGACGGCCCAGGTCATCTGCTTCTGGTATCGGGTGCCCTTGGCCCAGAAGTCGATCGCGGTGACGCGCAGCCCGTTGAGCGCGTGGAAGAGCACTGCGCCGACGAGGCCGACCTCCATGAGGTTGACCAGCGGGGTCTTGTACGTGTCGATGATCCGGTTGTAGGAGTCCGGGGACACGCGGACCAGCGCCGTGTCGAGCACGTGCGCGAAGAGGAAGAAGAAGACGAGGACGCCGGTGACGCGGTGCGCCACCCAGCTCCACATGCCTTCGCGCCCTCGGTAGAGGGTGCCAGCGGGTGCCTGCACGACGATCGCCTCTCGGTCGTGACCAGGTGGTCACCTGGACGTCTCATGCTATCGACGGGCATCGCGACCTGCCCGCCGGGAGGCTCATCGGTCCTGTGACCCTCGGAACACGGGGCTCCTAGTCGGGCAGGCGGAACGTCGCCCGAAGCTGCTCGAACACCTGCCGGGCGTCGGCGAAGTCGGTGTCCCGGGTCTGCCAGTACAGGGTGTACGCGCGGCCGGCCGCGGGGTCGACGACGGTGCGGTTTACCACGTGCAGCCGGGTCTGGTCGACGTAGGTGAACTCGAGATCAGCAGCGTCCTGGCCCTCGACGGGGGTCATGCCCAGCTCGGTGTAGTCCGCGAGCTGGGCCTGCAGGGCGCCCGCCAGCCCTCGGGCGGCCGCCTGCGCGTCGCCGGTCGCCGGTCCGACGCCGATGCGGAGGGTGCGGCGCGTCTGCTCGTTGCGGAACTGCACCTGCCCGCGGCGGGTGGACTGGGTGTAGCCCGGCGGGACGCCGATGCTCCAGCCTCCCGCGTCGTCGGTGTAGGCGGTCCAGCCCTCCGGCAGCGCGGCGGGTCCGCTGGCGGGACCGTCCGTCGGTGCCGCGCTCGCACCCGGGGGGGCGTCGCCGGGCCGGTCGCCGCTCCCCGGCAGGCCGCCGCCGAGGGCCACGCCGGCAACAGCGGCGAGGCCGAGCAGCACCGCCGCCGCGGCAGCCGGCAGCGCGCGCGAGTCGCGCCGGCCGGGTCGGTCGCGTCGGGGCGGATCCGGCTTCATCAGCGGGACGGCCCTGGTGTCCTCGCCGCTCGGATGCGCGGTCGCTGCGGCCCCGGCCGCCTCGCGGACGTCGCGGACGTCCATGGCGGTGGTCTGCTCGGTGCGCAGCTCGGCCTCGGGTGACGGCTCGGGCGCAGCGACGACGCGCGCCTGCGCAGCGAGCGCGGACAGGGCGGCGCGGGCCTGCGCGACGGTCATCCGGCGCTCGGGCTCGCGCTCGAGCAGCCCCTCCAGGACGGGCTCCAGGGCGCCGGCCGCGACGTACGGCTCGTGCTCCCCGGTCACCACGGCGGTCACCGTGGTCATGGGGTCCCCGCCGTCGTACGGCGGGCGGCCCTCGACGGCCGTGAAGAGCGTCGCCCCGAGGGACCACAGGTCGGACGCTGGGCCGGGGGCCTGGCCGCGTGCCCGCTCGGGGGCGATGTAGGACGGCGAGCCGAGCAGCAGTCCGGTGGTGGTGATGCTCGAATCGCCTACGGAGGAGGCGATCCCGAAGTCGGTCAGCACGACGCGGCCGTCCTCGCCGGGGCAGAGCAGGACGTTCCCCGGCTTGACGTCGCGGTGGACGACCCCCTGCCGGTGGGCGGCCTCGAGCGCGCCCAGCAGGGCCAGCCCCACCTGCGCCGTGCGCTGCGGCGTCAGCGGCCCGTCGCCGCGCACGACCTCGGAGAGCGTGCGCGCCTCGACGAGCTCCATGACCAGGCACGGCGAGCCGTCCTCCTCCACGACGTCGTAGATCGTGACGGCGCTCGGGTGGTCCAGCCGGGCGGCGGCGCGCGCCTCGCGGCGGGTGCGCTCGCGCAGCACCTCGCGGTCCTCGTCGGACAGCCCGTGCGGGAAGACGACCTCCTTGACCGCGACCTCGCGCCCGAGCACCTCGTCCTCGGCGCGCCAGACCGTGCCCATGCCGCCGACGCCGAGGCGCGCGACCAGGCGGTAGCGCCCCGCGACGAGGCGGCGCGAGTCCAGGTCCACGTGTCCTGCCTACCCGCTCCAGGCCGCGCGGCACGCCCCGTAGCAGGGCCCGTGCCGTCAGGCGCCGGCTGGCCGGAAGGCGCGGGCGATGCCGTCGAAGTCGCTCCGGGCCCCGGCGAAGTCGCCGGCCCGGGTCTGGAAGTACAGCGAGTAGCCGGTGCCGTCCACGACGAAGACGCGGTTGACCACGTGCAGCCCCTCGTAGGTGAACTCCCAGTCGGCCGCCTCGTAGCCGCGGTAGTCCACAGCCGAGATGGAGATCTCCTCGTACGTCGGGTGCCGCTTCTCGAAGCTCTTCGCCTGCTGCTCCCGGTCCTTCACCGCGTCCGGCTGGCCCGGGCCGGAGTCGACGCGCAGGGTGCGGCCCGTGCCCGCCTGGCGGTACTCGCCGCCGCCGGCCGAGGTGTAACCCGGTGGCAGCGCGACGGTCCAGCCCGCGGGGCCGGTGTCGGTGCTCCAGTCGGCCGGGACGCCGGCGATGCCGCCGGCGGGTGGCGTGGCGGGGGGCTGCACCCGCGAAGGCGCGGCCGACGCCCTGCGCGCCGGGGTCGGCTCGGTGGCGGGGCCGGCCGGGCTGCTCGCGGCGGCGCTCGCGCCGCCGGTGTCCCGGCCGACGCTGAGCGCCAGCGCGCCCACTCCGATCGCCACGGCGGCTGCGCCTGCCAGGGCGGCAGGGACGAGCCAGCCCGGCCGCCGGCGCGCCCGGTCGGGATCGGCCGCCGGGACCGGGCGCGCGACCCGCGTCGCGGGCGCGGTGGGGAGGGGGGCGGCGGCCGGGAGCCGCGACGTCGGCGACGGGGCGTTGCGCTCGACGGCGGCGACCTCGTCGTGGACCGCGCCGATCGACAGCGCTGTCGTCCGCGCGGCGCCGGCCATCGGGGCGGCCGCGGTGACGGCGCGCGCCGACGCGGCCGGGCCGGAGTCGGCCACCCGCTGCAGCATCGCCCGGGTGCGGCCCAGCTCGAGCCGCCGGGTCGGGTCCTTCTCGAGCAGCCCGTCCAGCACGGGGGCGAGCGGTCCGGCAGCCGCGTAGGGCGCGTGCTCGCCGGTGACGACGGCGGTGACGGTGAGCAGCGGCTCGCCGCCGTCGAACGGCGGCGTGCCCTCCACGGCCGTGAACAGGGTGGCACCGAGGGACCACAGGTCGGAGGCCGGGCCGGGCGCCTCGCCGCGGGCGCGCTCCGGGGCGATGTAGGCAGGGGACCCGAGCAGCAGGCCGGTGTGCGTGATGGACGAGTCGCCTGTCGTCGTGGCGATGCCGAAGTCGGTGAGGACCACCCGGCCGTCGTCGCGGACCAGGACGTTCGAGGGCTTCACGTCGCGGTGGACGATCCCCTGCGCGTGCGCGGTGCCGAGCGCGCCGAGCAGCGCCAGGCCCACCTCGGCGGTCGCCTGCGGGCTGAGCGGGCCGTCCTCGCGCACCACCTCGGCCAGCGTGCGCGCCTCGACGAGCTCCATGACGAGGTGGGGCGCCCCGTCGTGCTCGACGACGTCATAGACGGTGACGGCGCTGGGGTGGTCCAGGCGGGCCGCGGCCCGCGCCTCGCGCCGGGTGCGCTCGCGCAGGACGTCGCGGTCGGCGTCGGAGAGCCCGTGCGGGAACGTGATCTCCTTGACCGCCACCTCCCGGCCGAGGACCTCGTCGGCGGCACGCCAGACGGTGCCCATCCCGCCGGAGCCGAGCGGGGACAGCAGTCGGTAGCGCCCGGCCACGAGTCTGTCCGGCTTCGCGTCCACAGGACGGGCCTACCCCCCTCCCCCCGGGGATCATGCCTGGGGGAGGGGGTCGGGCTCGTCTCACGCCTGCGCCCTAGGCTCCGGGCAGAGCCACCCCCCGTCTGCGAAGAGGTCCGTCCATGGCGCGCGCGTCCGAGTCCGGCTTCCCGATTCAGCCCCTCTACGGGCCGGACGACCTGTCGGCCGACCTGCCCGAGCGGCTCGGTGCGCCGGGGGAGTTCCCGTACACCCGCGGTGTCTACGCCTCGATGTACACCGGACGGCCGTGGACGATGCGGCAGTACGCCGGCTTCGGCACGGCCAAGGAGTCCAACGAGCGCTACCGCCACCTGGTCGCCCAGGGCACGGGCGGGCTGTCCGTCGCCTTCGACCTGCCGACCCAGATGGGCTACGACTCCGACGACCCGGTGGCCTCCGGTGAGGTCGGCAAGGTCGGCGTGGCCATCGACTCGCTCGAGGACATGCGGATCCTGTTCGACCAGATCCCGCTCGACACCGTCTCGACGTCGATGACCATCAACGCCCCTGCGTCTGTCCTGCTGCTGCTCTACGCGCTCGTCGCCGAGGAGAAGGGGATCTCCGGCGATCAGCTCACCGGCACGATCCAGAACGACGTGCTCAAGGAGTACATCGCCCGCGGGACCTACATCTACCCGCCCGGCCACTCGCTGCGGCTCATCACCAACATCTTCGAGTACTGCAGGACCGAGCTGCCGCGCTGGAACACCATCTCGATCTCCGGCTACCACATGGCCGAGGCCGGGGCGACGCCCGTGCAGGAGATCGCCTTCACCCTCGCGGACGGCATCGAGTACGTCCGGGCCGCCGTCGCGGCGGGTCTCGCGGTCGACGACTTCGCGCCCCGGCTGGCCTTCTTCTTCGTGTCCCGCACGACGTTGCTGGAGGAGGTCGCGAAGTTCCGCGCCGCCCGCCGCATCTGGGCCAAGGTCATGCAGGAGGAGTTCGGCGCGAAGGACCCCAAGTCGCTGATGCTCCGCTTCCACACCCAGACCGCCGGCGTGCAGCTGACGGCGCAGCAGCCCGAGGTGAACCTCGTGCGCGTGGCGGTCCAGGGCCTGGCCGCCGTCCTCGGCGGGACCCAGTCCCTGCACACCAACTCCTACGACGAGGCGATCGCGCTGCCGACCGTCAAGGCCGCGACGCTCGCGCTGCGCACCCAGCAGGTCCTGGCGTACGAGACCGATGTGACCGCGACCGTCGACCCGTTCGCCGGGTCGTACGTCGTGGAGGCCATGACCGACGAGGTCGAGGCCGGCGCACTGGCGCTGATGGCGCAGGTCGAGGAGATGGGCGGTGCGGTGGCCGCCATCGAGAAGGGCTTCCAGAAGAGCGAGATCGAGCGGTCGGCGTACGACGTCGCCCTCGGCATCGACTCCGGCGAACGGGTCGTCGTGGGCCTCAACCGCTACCGCAGCGACACCGAGGAGAAGTACGACCCGCTGCGCGTCGACCCGGCGATCGAGGAGGACCAGCGCGAGCGCCTGCGCGTCCTGCGCGAGAAGCGGGACGGCGCGGCCGTCGAGAAGGCGCTCGCGGAGCTGAAGGAGACGGCGGCCGGCGACGGCAACGTCCTGCACCCGATGCGCACCGCGCTGAAGGAGCTGGCGACCGTCGGCGAGGTCTGCGGGGCGCTGCGCGAGGTCTGGGGCGTCTACACGCCGCAGGAGTTCTTCTAGTCCTCGATCTTGTAGCGGACCTCGAGCTGGCCCTTGCAGAGCGGCTTCACGCGCAGGGTGCCGGTGTGCGTGCCCTCGAGCTGGGCCTCGGCCTCGTAACCGGGCTCCTGGTCGGTGCCGGCCACCGTGTAGCCCTTCGTCTTCAGCTGCTCGAGCACCGCGTCGCGCTGCTCGACGATGTCGTCGCGGCCGCCGGGCACGCTGGCGAAGGCCACCGTGGTCGCTCCCTGCTTGTCGCTCCGCAGCACCGCGCCGCCCTCCGGCAGGGGCAGGTCGAAGGGCAGCGTCGCCGTCGTCGAGGGGGCGTCCTCGTCACCGCAGGCCTCGGTCGCGGCGCCGGCGAGGCCGGCCCGCTCGTGCTTCTCGAACAGGTAGAAGCCGCCGCCCCCCACGACCAGGAGCGCGAGCAGGGCCAGCAGGATCCGCTTCATGGTCAGCAGCCTGCCAGGAGCTTCGGGTTGGTGACCGTCGGGGGCACCCGCCCCTGGGTGCCCTTCTCGTAGGCCGCGGCGTAGCGCAGCAGGTTCTGCTCGTCGAACGCGGTGCCGAGGAACGACAGCCCCTGCGGCTGGGTCGCGTCCTGGGCGATGCCGCTCGGGACGATGGCAGTCGGGTAGCCGGCCGCTGCGCCCACGTCGGCGTACGCCGGCCCCGGAGCGATGATCGCGTCCAGGTCGTCCTTGGCCGGCGCACCGTCGACGGCCGCCTGCGACCCGGCGCGGGTGACGGCCGCGGGTGGGGTGGCCAGCCCTCGAGACCCGGGGTGGCGTCGGACACCTGCAGCATGCACACCGGCTTCGGCGCCGTGCCGGACTGTCCTGCTGTCGGCTGGGTCACCACCCCGGTGCGTGGAGCGGGCCTGGGTAGGGTCGGGCCACCCCGCTGGAGAGGCCGGACCGCGTGCAGATCCCGTTCAACGCCTCACCCACGTCGAGCCTCGGCGTGGAGTGGGAGCTGCAGCTCGTCGACCGCGAGACCCGCCAGCTCACCAGCGGTGCCACGGAGATCCTCGGCGAGCTGGCGCCCGGTGGCGAGCACCCGACCGCCAAGAAGGAGCTGCTGCAGTCCACGATCGAGGTCATCACGGGCGTCTGCACGACAGTGCCCGAGGCGATGGCCGACCTGGGTCGGACGATCGCGCAGGTCGCGCCGCTGGCAGAGGCCCGCGGGCTCGGCCTGATGTGCAGCGGATCGCACCCGATCACCGACTGGCAGACCCAGCAGGTCAGCGACGACCCGCGCTACGTGAAGCTGATCGAGGACATGCAGTGGCTGGCCCGGCGCATGCAGATCTTCGGCGTCCACGTGCACGTCGGCGTCCGCTCGCCCGACAAGGCGATCGCGATGGTCAACGCGCTGTCGGCCTACATCCCGCACTTCCTCGCCCTGTCGGCCTCCTCGCCCTACTGGATCGGTGACGACACCGGCCTGGCCTCTGCCCGGTCGAAGGTCTTCGAGGGTCTGCCGACCGCTGGGCTGCCGCACCAGCTGCAGGGCTGGTCGCAGTTCGAGAGCTACATGGGGACGCTCATCAAGACGGGCACCATCGCCTCCATCAAGGAGGTGTGGTGGGACATCCGCCCGCACCCGACCTACGGCACCGTCGAGCTGCGCATCGCCGACGGGCTGCCGACGATCGCCGAGGTGTCGATGGTCGCGGCCCTGAGCCAGTGCCTGGTGGACACGTTCGACCGCGAGATCGACAAGGGCTACACGCTTCCGGCGCCGCGCCGCTGGGTGGTGCAGGAGAACAAGTGGCGCGCTGCCCGCTACGGCCTGGACGCGAGCATCATCGTCGGCGAGGACGGCGTGCAGCCGGTGCGCGACGCCCTGCGCGAGCTCGTGCAGGACATGCGGCCGTCGGCCGAGCGGCTGGGCTGCGTGGAGGCGCTCGACGTGGTGGAGCAGGTGCTCGAGGGCGGAGCGTCGTACGCCCGGCAGCGCGCCGTCGCGGCGGCCAGCGGCGGCGACCTGACGGCGGTGGTGGACAGCCTGCTGGCGGAGTTCGAGCAGGGCGCGCCGATCTGGCTGCCGGCCCGTGACTCCTCGGAGGTCCAGGGAGAGCTCGGCGCCGCCGGAGCCAGGGCATGACCGGCGGCCCTGTCGCGGACTCCTGGCTGCGCGAGCACGCGGACGACCTCGTCGCCGTCCGGCGCGACCTGCACGCGCACCCCGAGCTCGGTCGCCACGAGCACCGCACCACGGCGCTCCTGCTCGAGCGGCTGACCGCCGCGGGCCTGTCACCGACGACGTTGTCCACCGGCACCGGGCTGGTCTGCGACATCGGCTCGGGCGACGGCCCTGTCGTCGTGCTGCGCGCGGACATCGACGCGCTGCCGCTCGACGACGAGAAGCAGGTGCCCTACCGGTCGACCGTGCCCGGGGTCTGCCACGCGTGCGGCCACGACGTGCACACGACCGCGGTGCTCGGCGCTGGGCTCGCCCTCGCCGAGGTGGCCGACCGACTGGACGGCACCGTGCGGCTGGTGTTCCAGCCGGCGGAGGAGCAGATGCCGGGCGGCGCGCTCGACGTGCTCGCCGACGGCTGGCTCGACGGCGTCTCCTCGGTGTTCGGCCTGCACTGCGACCCCGCGCTGGAGGTCGGCCGCGTGGGGCTGAAGAGCGGACCCCTCACCGCCGCCGCGGACTCGCTGAGGGTCGTGCTGACCGGACCCGGCGGCCACACGTCGCGACCGCACAACACCGTCGACCTCGTCCACGTGCTGGCCACCGTCGCGACCGGGCTGCCCGGGGCGCTGTCCCGCCTGGTCGACCCGAGGGCCGGCCTGTGCCTGGTGTGGGGCCACATGTCGGCCGGGACCGTCGGCAACGCGATCCCGCGCCAGGGCACCCTCGAGGGGACGCTGCGGGTGCTGGACAAGACCGCCTGGCACGGCGCGCCGGCGATGGTGCAGCGGCTCGTGGACGGGCTCGTCGCCCCGTACGGCGCGCACGCCGAGGTCACCTACGAGCGCGGCGTCCCGCCGGTGGTCAACGACGCGGCGGCGACCGCGCTGATGTCCGCCGCTGTGCACGCGGCGCTGGGCGCGGGGGCGGCCGTACCCACGCTGCAGTCGCTCGGCGGCGAGGACTTCGCGTGGTACCTCGACCACGTGCCCGGCTCCATGGCGCGGCTCGGCGTGAAGCCGCCCGGCCAGGAGCGGCCGCACGACCTGCACCAGGGCGCGTTCGACGTCGACGAGGCGGCGCTGCCGGTGGCCGTCCGCGTGCTGGTCGCGACCGCGCTCGCGGCGCTGTCCGCAGGTCTCTAGACGCCCGGTCCCTAGCCGGCGGTGGAGCGGCAGGGGCGGGTGCGCAGCTCGCGCACGTAGTCGTCCGGCGCGCCGGCGGCCTCGGCCGCGTCGGCCAGCACCCCCAGGTAGCGCGCCGACGGCAGGCCGCCCTCGTAGCCGTCGAGCACGTAGACCCACGCCAGCCGCTCGCCGTCGAGCGTGTGCACGCGGACGCGGATCTTCCGGTAGAGCCCGTTGTCGGCGCCTTCCCACGCGTCGAGCTGCGTGGCGTCGGCGTCGGTCATGTCGTACAGCCCGACGAAGACGTGCTCGCCCGGCGCCTCCACCAGGCTGGCCAGCGAGCCCTCCCAGCCGAGGTCCTCGCCGGCGAAGGTGAGCCGCCAGCCCTCGAGCCAGCCGGTGCCCGCGACCGGGGAGTGGGGAGCGCGCATGTGCATCTGGGCGGGGTCCAGGTTGCTGCCGTACGCCGCGTAGAGCGCCATGGGCCAGACACTAGCGATCGGCCTGCCGCCCCCGACGTCTGGGACGATGGACGACATGACGCGCATCGCCATCGTCGGTGGAGGACCGGGCGGCTACGAGGCTGCGCTCGTCGCCGTGCAGCTCGGCGCCGAGGTCACCCTGGTCGACCGCGACGGCGTGGGCGGCCAGTGCGTGCTGTCGGACTGCGTGCCGTCCAAGACGTTCATCGCGACCAGCGAGGCGATGACGGCGTTCTCCCACGCCGACCGCGTCGGCATCCGCACCGTGGGCGAGGTGGTGACCGCCGTCGACGAGGTCAACGCGCGCGTCAAGGCGCTCGCGCTCGCGCAGTCCGCCGACATCACCGCCCGCCTGCGCCGCGAGGGCGTCACCGTCGTCAAGGGCAGCGCCCGCCTGGTCGGGCCGCACAAGGTCGAGATGACCGCTCAGGACGGCCACTCCGACGTGGTCGAGGCCGACGTGGTGCTGCTCGCGACGGGCGCGCGCCCTCGCGTCGTCGAGGGTGCCGAGCCCGACGGAGAGCGGATCCTCGACTGGCGTCAGCTGTACGACCTGCCCGCGCTGCCGGAGCACCTCGTCGTGATCGGCTCCGGCGTCACCGGCGCGGAGTTCGCCAACGCCTACCTCGCCGTCGGCTCGCAGGTCACCCTGGTGTCGAGCCGCGAGCGGGTGCTGCCGGGTGAGGACAGCGACGCCGCCGAGCTGCTGCAGACGGTGTTCGAGCGGCGCGGCATGGTCGTCCGCCGCGGCCGGGCCGCGCGGGTCGAACGGCTCCCGGACGGTGTGCGCGTGCACCTCACGGACGGCACTAGCGTCGACGGCTCGCACGCCCTCATGACGGTCGGCTCGGTGCCCAACACGGGCGGCATGGGGCTCGAGGAGGCCGGCGTCGCGTTGACCGACGCGGGCTTCGTCTGGGTCGACCGGGTGTCGCGCACCAGCGTGCCCGGCGTCTACGCCGCGGGCGACTGCACCGGCGTGCTGATGCTCGCCTCGGTCGCGGCCATGCAGGGCCGCATCGCCATGTGGCACGCGCTCGGCGAGGCCGTCGCGCCGCTGCGGCTCGGCACGGTGTCGGCCAACGTGTTCACCGACCCGCAGGTCGCCTCGGTCGGCGTCACGCAGAAGCAGGTCGAGGACGGCACCGTCGCCGCGCAGAGCGTCACGCTGCCGCTGGCCACCAACGCACGCGCCAAGATGCAGGGCATCTCCGACGGCTTCGTGAAGTTCTTCTGCCGCCCGGGAGCGGGCACCATCCTCGGCGGCGTCGTCGTGGGCCCCAACGCCAGCGAGCTCGTCATGGCGATGTCCCTTGCCGTGCAGCACGGGCTCACCGCCGACCAGGTGGCGCACACCTTCGCCATCTACCCGTCGCTGTCGGGGTCGGTCACCGAGGCCGCGCGCCAGCTGATGCTGCACGACGACGAGGGATAGTGCGGGCGCTGGTCTTCGAGGCGTTCGGCGGCCCGCTCGAGCTCCGCGAGGTGCCGGACCCCGCGCCGTCGCCCGCGGGCGTCGTCGTGCGGGTCGGGGCCACGGGCGTGTGCCGCAGCGACTGGCACGGCTGGCAGGGCCACGACGGGGACGTGCGGCTGCCGCACGTCCCCGGGCACGAGCTCGCCGGCACGGTCGAGGCGGTCGGCCCGGACGCCGCTCGATGGTCGGTCGGCGACCGGGTGACGGTGCCCTTCGTCTGCGCCTGCGGCACCTGCCCGCAGTGCGCTGCCGGCGACCACCAGGTGTGCGGGCGGCAGACCCAGCCCGGCTTCACGCACTGGGGCTCGTTCGCCGAGCTCGTCGCGCTGGACCACGCCGACGTGAACCTCGTGGCGCTGCCGGAGGACCTGTCCTTCTCGACAGCGGCGTCGCTCGGCTGCCGCTTCACGACCGCCTTCCGCGCGGTGGTCCAGCAAGGGCGGGTCCGGCCGGGTGAGTGGGTCGCGGTGCACGGCTGCGGTGGCGTCGGGCTGTCGGCGGTGCAGGTCGCCGTGGCAGCCGGCGCCCGGGTCGTGGCGGTGGACGTGTCGGCCGCCGCGCTGGAGCTGGCCACGTCCTTCGGCGCCTCGGCGACGGTGCTGGCCGGTGGCGTCGACGTGCCGGCCGCCGTACGGGACCTGACCGGCGGCGGCGCCCAGCTGTCGCTGGACGCGCTCGGGTCGGCGGAGACGTGCGTCGGCTCCGTGCTCTGCCTGCGCCCGCGCGGGCGGCACGTCCAGGTCGGCCTGCTGCCGCCGTCCCAGGGCCGGCCGCTCGTGCCGATGGAGCGCGTGGTGGCGCTCGAGCTCGAGGTGCTGGGCAGCCACGGCATGGCCGCCCACGCCTACCCCGAGGTGCTGGCGCTCGTGGCGAGCGGGCGGCTGCGGCCCGACCTGCTGGTGTCGCGGGAGATCGGCCTGGAGCACGCAGCCCAGGCACTCGACGAGGTCGGGCGCGCACCGGGTACCACGGTGATCACGCGGTTCTGAGGCCGCACGCGGTCTAGCCTGCGCGCCATGTCGAAGATCGTCGTCGCCGGAGTCGTGTTCTTCCTCGTCGTCGTGCTCGCCATGCCGGGCCTCAAGGGCGGCGGCTACAGCGCCGCCCGCGACTCGATCAGCGAGGGCGCACTCGGCGGCTACGGCTGGCTGCAGACGGCAGCCTTCGTGGTGCTGGGCTTGGCGTCTCTGCTCCTCGCCCTGCTCCTGAGACGCGAGCTCGAGGGTCGCCAGGCGGCCGTGGCCGCGGTGCTGGCGGCACTCTGGGGTGTCGCCATCCTGCTCTGCGCCGTCTTCCCGGTGGACGCCGGCGCGAAGGGCGAGACCCCGGCCGCGAAGGTGCACCTGGCCGCGGCCCTGGTGGCGTTCGTGTGCGTGCTCGGTGCCATCTGGTTCGCGACCTTCGCCATGCGGGGCGATGACGAGTGGGATGG
>JBKJQM010000366.1:0-6824 GCA_046594005.1 Mycobacteriales bacterium | reverse complement strand
CGGCGTCGGCGGGCGCGTCCGCACCGACGCGGTGGACGGCCTGCTGCTCGACCGCGGCTTCCAGGTGCACAACACCGGCTACCCGGAGGCGCAGCGGGTCCTGGACCACGACGCGCTCGACCTGCGCACGTTCTCGGCCGGCGCCATGGTCCGCCGCGGCGACCGGCTGCACCGCGTCGGCGACCCGCGGCGTGTGCCGACGTGGGCGGTCTCCACGGCCCTGGCGCCGATCGGGTCGCTGAAGGACAAGGCCCTCATCGCCTCACTCGCGGCCGGCGCCGCGCTGCACTCCGCGGACGCGCTGCTGTCGCGGCCGGAGACGACGACGTACGACGCGCTGCGCGCCCGCGGCCTGTCCGACGCGGTCGTCGACCGCTTCTTCCGGCCCTTCCTGTCGGGGGTGTTCCTGGAGGACGACCTGTCGACCTCCAGCCGCTTCTTCGCCCTGGTGTGGCGCTCCTTCGCCCGCGGAGCGCAGTGCGTGCCCGCCGGCGGCATGGGCGCGATCCCGGCGCAGCTGGCCAGAGGCCTCGAGGTGCGCCTGCACAGCCCGGCCGAGCAGGTCCGCCCCGGCTCGGTGACGGTCGCCGGCGAGCGGATGACGCCGCGCGCCGTCGTCGTGGCCGCGGCCGCTCCGGACGCGGGAGCGCTCCTGCCCGGGCTCGACGTCCCGGAGCAGCGCAGCGTCACGACGCACTACCACCTGGCTCCCGAGCCGCCCGTTACCGAGCCGGCTGTGGTGCTCGACGGCGAGGGCGGCGGACCGGTCGCCAACACCGTCGTGCTCACCAACGCTGCGCCGTCGTACGCCCCCGGCCGGCACCTCGTGTCCAGCTCGGTCGTCCGCGGCGACGCGAGCGAGCCGGCCGTCCGCGCGCACCTCGCCCGGCTGTACGGCGTGGACACCTCGCGGTGGGAGCACGTGCGGGCGTACGACGTGCAGGCCGCGCTGCCCGCGCAGGCGCCGCCGATGGGCAGGTTCCGCAAGGACGTGCGGCTCGAGCCGGGGCTGTACGTCTGCGGCGACCACCGCGACTCCGCCTCCATCCAGGGCGCTCTCGTCTCGGGCCGACGGGCGGCCGACGCGGTGCTGCAGGACCTGCGGTGAGCCACGTCCTGGCGGTCGGTGGCGGCGGCTTCGTCACCGACGAGCGCTGGGTGGCCCGTCCCGGGCCGCTCGTGGAGCACGCCCTGTCGCTGACCGGGAAGCAGGCGCCGAGGGTCTGCGGCATCTTCACCGCGATGGGCGACGCCGCCGACCCGGTGCTGCGCTGGCACACCGCCTGGTCCGGCCGGCCGGAGCGGGCGACGCACGTCGAGCTGATGCCGATGCCCAACGTCGACGACCTCCGGCGGCACGTCCTCTCGCAGGACCTGGTCTGGGTCGGCGGCGGCTCGGTCGCCGGCCTGATGGTCCTGTGGCGGCTGCACGGCCTGGACGCCGTGCTGCGCGAGGCGCACGAGGCCGGGGTGGTCCTGGCCGGCGTCAGCGCCGGGTCGCTGTGCTGGCACGTTGGCGGCACCACCGACTCGTACGGCCCCGAGCTGCGCCCCTGGACCGACGGCCTGGCGCTGGTCGACGGCTCGAACTGCCCGCACTACGACAGCGAGGCGCGACGGCGTCCGCTGTACCAGCGACTGGTCGCCGACGGTGCGCTGCCACCGGGCTACGCGGCAGACGACGGCGTCGCCCTGCACTACGTCGACGGCGTCCTGCACGAGGCGGTGCGCGACCGCGAGGGCGCTGCCGCCTGGCGCGTGCAGCCCGACGGCGAGACGCGCGTGGAGGCCCGGCTCGTCTAGTCCTGGCGGGACAGCCGGCTGGGCCACCACACGCGCCGGTCGAGCTGGAGGGTGAGCGCCGGGACGAGCAGCGAGCGCACGACGAGGGTGTCGAGCAGCACGCCGAAGGCGACGGCGAAGCCGAGCTCGGCGAGGAACACCAGCGGCAGCACGCCGAGCACCCCGAACGTCGCGGCGAGCACGACTCCGGCGCTGGTGATGACGCCGCCGGTGACGGCCAGCCCCTTGAGCGTGCCGTCGCGGGTGCCTCGCCGCAGCGTCTCCTCGCGCACCCGCGTCATGAGGAAGATGTTGTAGTCGATGCCCAGCGCGACCAGGAACACGAACGAGAACAGCGGGAACGACGAGTCGGCGCCGGCGAAGCCGAAGACGTGCTCGAAGAACACGGCGCACACGCCGAGCGTCGCGAGGAACGACAGCACGACCGTCCCGACGAGCATCACCGGCGCGACGACGCTGCGCAGCAGCAGGCCGAGCACGACCAGGATGACGAGCAGGATCAGCGGGATGATGACGCGCACGTCGTGCTGGGACGCGGTCTGGACGTCGAGGTTGATGGCGGTGAACCCGCCCACCAGCGCTCGGCCCCCGGCCACGTCGTCCACCTCGGTGCGCAGGCGCCGTACGACGCGCTGCGCCTGCGAGCCATCCCCGGCCACCGACAGCGTCGCGTTGAGCAGCACCCGGCCGTCGACCGTCTTGGCCGGCGCGCCGGGCGGCCCGTCGGTGAACGCGACGACCTCCGCGACGTCGGGGTCCGCCGTGAGGACGCGGGTCAGGTCGGCCTGCGCCGTGGCGTCGCCGATCACGGTGACCGGCAGGCCCGACCCCGCCGGGAAGTGCTTCTCCAGGACCTTCTGGCCGACCACGGACTCGACCTGCGTGGTGAAGGCGTCCTCCTGGCCGATCCCCTTCGCGTCCAGCGTCGTGGCGAACGCCGCCAGCACCACGAGGACGCCGGCGGAGACGGCCGAGACGAGGCGGGGCCGGTGGCCGACGCCGGTGGCGACCCGACCCCAGACGCCGTGCTCCTGCTCCCCGCCGTGGTCGAAGCGCGGGGTGCGTGGCCAGAACACCCGCCGGCCGGCCAGGACCAGCAGCGCCGGCAGCAGGGTCGTCATGGCGAGCAGCGCGGCCGCGATGCCGATCGCGCTCACCGGACCGAGGCTGCGGTTGCTGTTGAGGTCGGAGGCCAGCAGGCACAGCAGTCCGAGGACCACGGTGGCCGCGGACGCGACGATCGCGGGGACCGCCCCGCGCATGGCGACGCGCATCGCGTCCCACGCGCGCTCGTGCTCGTGCAGCTCCTCGCGGTAGCGGGCGATGAGCAGCAGCGCGTAGTCGGTGCCCGCGCCGAACACGAGCACGGTGAGGATCCCCTGGCTCTGGCCGTTGAGGGTCAGCACCTCGTTCTTGGCCAGCACGTAGACGACGCCCGCGGCGGCGGAGAACGCCAGCCCGACCGACACCAGCGGCAGCACCCAGAGCACCGGGCTGCGGTAGACGACGAGCAGGGTGACGACCACGACCAGCGCTGTGGACAGCAGCAGCGTCGTGTCGAGGCTGCCGAACACCTCGAACAGGTCGGCCGACAGCCCGCCGACGCCGGTGACGTACGCCTCCGGTCCGCCCGGCCGATCGACCACCTGGCGGACGTCGTCCACGAGGAACGGGATCTGCTCGGCGTCCTGCCCGTCCAGCGGCAGGAAGACCTGCGCGGCCCGCCCGTCCTTCGACGGGATCGCCGGTGGGACAGGGCCCTTCAGCCCCTGCATCCGGCCGAGCTCCGCGACGTCTGCACTGATGCGCTGCCGGTCGGCCGGTGTCAGCCCGCCCGACCGCTCGTAGACGACGACCGTCGGGAGCACGTCCTTCGCGACGAACTCCTCCTCCAGGGCCAGCGCCCTGGTCGACTCGGCGTCCGTCGGCAGGAACGACGCGTTGTCGTTCTTCTGGACCTCGGCCAGCTTGCCGGCCAGGGGTCCGGCGACGCCACCGACGACGACGAACCACAGCAGGACGATCGCGAGGGCGACCAGCCGGTCGCGGACGCGGGACGAGCGGGTCACGGGGCTCCTCGAACGGGGGCGGGAGGACGCCCGCAGGCTCCCATGCGGCTGATCACGGCACCCGCCCGCCGTACAGTCGGTGACGTGATCCTGCGCCGTCTGGGCCTCGTGCCGTACGACGAGGCGTGGCGCCTGCAGACGGAGGTCCACGGGCAGGTCGTCGCTGGCAGCGAGGACGTGACGCTGCTGCTGGAGCACCCGGCCGTCTACACCGCCGGCAAGCGCACCGAGCCCTGGGAGCGTCCCTCCGACGGCACGCCGGTGGTGGACGTCGACCGCGGCGGGAAGATCACCTGGCACGGTCCCGGACAGGTCACCGGCTATCCCATCGTCCGGCTCGCCGACCCGGTGGACGTCGTCGCGTACGTCCGCAGGCTCGAGCAGGTCCTGATCGACGTGTGCGCGGAGCTCGGGCTCGAGACGGGCCGGGTCGACGGGCGCAGCGGTGTCTGGACCCCGGAAGGCGCCCGCAAGGTCGCGGCCATCGGCATCCGGGTCGCGCGCGGCGTGACGATGCACGGCTTCGCCCTGAACGGCGACCCGGACCTGTCGGCCTACGACCGCATCGTCCCGTGCGGCATCGCCGACGCCACCGTCACCTCGCTGTCCCGCGAGCTCGGCCGCGACGTCGGTGTCGACGAGCTGCTGCCGCTGCTGGAGGCACGGCTGCCGGCCCTGTCGGCTGCCGTCCCCGCCGCCTAGTGCGGGTCCGCCCCGGGTCCGGTCTCGACGAGCCGGCCGTGCTCAACGTGCTGCGCGCGGACGGCGAGCTCACCGGTCGCCAGCCGAGCAAGGCCCGCCTGCTGCGCGTGCGCGACAAGCTGCGCTCCCCCACGGCTCTCACGCTGGTGGCCGAGCAGCAGGGGCTCGTCGTCGGGTTCGTGCACGCCGAGCTGGCGCGCGCGGACGACGGCGCCGGGCCGGTGGTGCCCGGGCTGCTGCACCTGTCGCTGCTGTGCGTGGTGCCCGAGCAGCGCCGCCGCGGCACCGGCCGGGCCCTGGTGGACGCGCTGGTGCAGCGCTTCCCGGCGGTGCAGGCCTGGGCCACCGACGACGCGTCCCGAGCGCTGCTGGAGGCGGCGGGGTTCGCGTCCACCGGCCGCACCGCCGAGGTGCGCGGGATCGCGGCCGTGCAGCTGGTGCGCCGCTAGCCCTGGCTCGCGGCGAAGGTCCGGCCCTCGACGGCGAACGACACCGTGGCGCGCCCGCGGGCCGCTGTGCCGTCGGTGACCTGGGACTGCAGGTACGGCCGGGTGCTGCCGGCGGCCGCCGTGAGCTCCACGGTCTGCTGCAGGGTGCCGGTCGCGTCGAAGGAGCGGGCGTACGTCCGGGACGTCCGCCCTTCGCGGTAGGCGAAGGCCTCCGTCGTCACCACCGACACCAGGCTGCCGGAGGCGGCGACCGAGAGGCCGTCGGACACGACCCGGCCCCGGTAGGGCAGGTCCGTGCGGACGAGCCGCCCGTCCCGCTCGAAGGCCAGCGCGGGCCGGCCGCCGCGCGACCAGGCGACGAAGGTGCGGCCGCCCGACCACGCCACGTCCGCAGCCTCGGCCGTGGCACCCTGCGCCGGCCCCAAGGGCGCGGTGGTGAAGCGGCCGTCCGCACTCGCGGTCGCGAGCTGCAGCTGCCGGGCCTCGGGCTCGTCGCCCTCGACCGAGGTCCGCAGCGTCAGCACGGCTCCGACTGCGGTGAGCGCGATGCTCGGGTCGAAGGCCAGGACCTCCCGCCCGGAGGGGTCCGCGGGCACCGGCACCGTCCCGGTCGCCGCTCCGCCGAACGTCTTGCGCCACAGGACCGTGCGGCTGCCGCTGCCGGGCCGGTCGAAGTCCCGGAGGGTCTGCGTGAAGGCTGCCCACCACCGGCCGTCCCGGGCAGCGACGGTCGCGGAGTCGCCGGCCTCGGAGCTGCCGAGGTCGGTCAGCGGGGTGGGCGCTCCCGCATAGGGCACCTTGCCGATCAGGAAGCGCTTGCCGAGCGGGTCGCCCACGTTGCACGGGTCGTCCTGCGACGTGCAGGACACGACGACGAAGACGCCGGTGCTGTCGGCGGCGACCGCCTCGACGGCCAGCCCGGCACGGAAGGCGGTCCGGACGACCCGCCAGCTGCCGCTCGGCCGGTGGCTCGAGAGGGTGACCCGGCCGCCGCAGGTGCCGGCGCCCCAGACCGTCGCGTCCGGCGCGCCCGAGACGGCGGTGACGCAGGCAGCGACGGGCGGGGCGTACGCCGGAGCCGAGGCGCCCGCCGGTGCCGCGCTCAGCAGCAGGACGGCCAGAGCGGCCAGGCCGGGTGTCAGTCGCGCCGTACGCCTGGCGCTCCCTCGTCGGCTCACGACAGCTGCGGCGCGACCTCGGCGGCGACGAGCTCGACGTGGTCGAGGTCGGCGAGGTCGAGCACCTGCAGGTAGAGGCGCGTCGCCCCCGCCTCGGCGAACTGCCCGATCCGGTCGACGAGCTCGGCGGGCGTGCCGGCCAGGCCGTTCTCCCGGAGCTCGGCGACCTCGCGGCCGATCGAGGCGGCCCGGCGGGCGATCTCGGCCTCGTCCCGGCCGCAGCACAGCACCTGCGCCGCGGACAGCACCAGGTCGCGGCCGGTCTGCGCGGCCGCCTCGCGAACCCGGCCGAACTGCGCGCGGGTGTCCTCGAGAGAGGCGAACGGCAGGTTGAACTCGTCGGCGTACGTCGCAGCCAGCCGGGGGGTGCGCTTCTTCCCGCCGCCGCCGACGATGACCGGCGGGTGCGGCGACTGCACCGGCTTGGGCAGCGCCGGGGAGTCGACCAGCTCGTAGTGCTCGCCGCGGAACGTGAACGGGCCGTCTGCGTCCCACAGGCCGGTGACGACCTGCAGCTGCTCCTCGAAGCGGTCGAACCGCTCGGCCAGCGGCGGGAACGGGATGCCGTAGGCGGTGTGCTCCTGCTCGTACCAGCCGGTCCCGAGGCCGAGCTCGACGCGGCC
>JBKJQM010000185.1:0-11388 GCA_046594005.1 Mycobacteriales bacterium | reverse complement strand
GCCGTAGCCGTGCATGACGTCCAGCGGGATGTCGCGGTAGCCGGGATAGGAGGTGTCGGAAACGACGGTCCAGCCCTCGGTCGCGGCGGTTGCGGCAGCATGGCGCACGGCATCGTCGTAGTTGCCCTTGACCTCGCGGACCTCGGCGCCGTACTTCGCGATTGCCTCGCGGCGGCCCGCGCTGACCTGCTCGTGGACGAAGATCACGCAGCGGCAGCCGAAGAGTTGTGCGCCCCAGGCGACCGAGCGGCCGTGATTGCCGTCGGTCGCGCAGGTGACGGTGGCGGCGCCGATGACGTCGCCGTTACTGCTCGAGAGCAGGTCGCGCGAAGACACCCGGTCCAGGCCGCGCGCCGCCTTCACCCGACCGCGCAGCACGTTGGCGACCGCATAGGCGCCGCCGAGCGCCTTGAAGCTGCCGAGGCCGAAGCGGCCGCGCTCGTCCTTGTATAGCACCTCGCCGACGCCGAGGCGCCGCGCCAGGCTCGGCAATGAGAGCAGTGGTGTCGGCGCGTAGCCGGGCCAGCTCGAGATCTCGGCCAGCGCCGCGGCGAAGCCGGCTGCCGTCAGGCTCGGCGTGTGCCCGGCGCCGTAGCGCGCGGGGGCCGCGGCGGCGGCCGGGTTGACGAAGGCGCGCGCCTCGGGAGAAGTCGGCTTCTGTGGGGTCATGGGATGCGTCGGGGGAAGCGTCAGGGAGGCGTCAGGGGATGCGTCAGAGCGAGCAGGAAGGGGATGCGTCAGAAACAGCGGCGGCCTCAGGCCGGGACCGCCTCGCGCGGCGCGACCGCCACCGGCTGGCGCAGGTGGCAGGCCACCCATTGCCCCGGCAGCACTTCCTGCAACGGTGGCTCCTCGACGCGGCAGCGCTCCTCGACGTACGGGCAGCGGGTGTGGAAGCGGCAGCCGGCGGGCGGGTTCATCGGGCTCGGCACGTCGCCGGCGAGGACGCGGCGCTCGCGCCGCACTGTCGGGTCGGGCACCGGCACTGCGTCGAGCAGGGCCTCGGTGTACGGATGCAGCGGACGCGAGAAGATCGCCTTTCTCGACGCGATCTCGACGATCTTGCCGAGGTACATCACGGCGACGCGGTGGCTGATGTGCTCGACCACTGCCAGGTCGTGGGCGATGAAGAGGTAGGAGAGGTGGAACTCGCGCTGCAGGTCCATCAGCAGGTTGATGACCTGGGCCTGGACCGAGACGTCGAGCGCCGACACCGGCTCGTCGCAGACGATCAGCTTCGGCTGGACCGAGAGCGCACGCGCGATGCCCAGGCGCTGGCGCTGGCCGCCGGAGAACTCGAACGGGTACTTCACCATCTGGTCCGGGCGCAGGCCGACGCGCTCGAACAGGTGGGCGATGCGATCGCGTGCCGCGGCGTCCGAGAGCGGCTCGAAGTTGCGCAGCGGTTCGGCGACGATGTCGGCGGCGCGGATGCGCGGGTTCAGCGACGAGTACGGGTCCTGGAACACCGCCTGCAATTCGCGCCGCACCGGCCGCATCTCGGCCTGCGACAACGCCTCGATCGGCCGGCCGCGCCAGAGGATGCGTCCCGCCGTCGGGTCCTGCAGTCGCAGGATCAGCTTGCCGGTGGTCGATTTCCCGCAGCCCGATTCGCCGACGAGGCCGAGCGTCTCGCCGGCGTCGATGCCGAAGGACACGCCATCGACCGCCAGCACCTTGCCGCCGCTGCGGCCGAACCAGCCCTGCTGCGTCGGGTAATGCTTGCGCAGGTTCTGGACGTCGAGCAGGCGTTCGCTCACCGGCGCCCCGCCGGCCGTCGCCGGCCGGTCTGCGCCTGGAGAGTGGACCGGCGCGCTCATAGTGCAACCTCAAGCGCGCGCCGCGCCTTCGCCGGTTCGGCGATCGGGTGCCAGCACGCGGCGACATGGCCCGGGCCGTGGGCCGTCATCGGCGGCACCTCCTGGCGGCAGCGCTCGGTCGCGTTCGGGCAGCGCGGCGCGAACAGGCAGCCGTCGATCTCCTCCTTCAGCGACGGCACCATGCCTTCGATCTCGACCAGGCGCTCGGGCGGCGCGTCGCCGTCGGCATCGTCGGTGGTGCTGCGCAGGTGCGGCATCGAGCCGAGCAGGCCGCGCGTATACGGATGGCGCGGATGCGCGAACAGCGCCTCGACGCCGGCTTCCTCGACCTTGCGGCCTGCATACATGACGATCACGCGCTGCGCCATCTCGGCGACGACGCCGAGGTCGTGGGTGATGAGGATGATCGAGGCTCCCGTCTCGGCGCCGAGCTTGCGCATCAGCACGAGGATCTGCGCCTGGATGGTGACGTCGAGCGCGGTCGTGGGCTCGTCGGCGATCAGGAGCCGCGGCCCACAGGCCAGCGCCATCGCGATCATCACGCGCTGGCGCATGCCGCCGGACAGCTGGTGCGGGAAGCTGCGCAGCCGCCGCGTGCTGTCGGCGATGCCGACGTTGTCGAGCAGCGTCGCGGCGCGCTGGCGGGCGTCGCGGCCCTTCAGCCCCTGGTGCCGCTCGAGGATCTCGGTGATCTGCCGTCCGACGGTGAGCACCGGGTTCAGCGAGCTCATGGGGTCCTGGAAGACCATCGCGATCTCGCGGCCGCGGACCGACCGCAGCTCGTCCTCCGGCATGTTGAGCAGGTCCTGGCCGTCGAACTCCACGCTGCCGCTGACGCGCACGCCGCGCCTGGGCAGCAGTCCCATGGCGGCCAGCGAGGTGACGCTCTTGCCGCTGCCGGACTCGCCGACGATGCCGACCGTCGAGCCGGCGGCGACGTCGAAGCTCACGCCGTCGACGGCCCGCACGTCGTCGCGCCCGCGGCTGGCGAACGTGACCTGGAGGTCGCGCACCCGCAGCAGCGGCGTGCCCGTCGTGACCTCGCCGGGGACGGCCTCGCGCGCGGTCGTCGTCACCGGCGCAGCTTCGGGTCGAGCGCCTCGCGCAGCGCCTCGCCGAGCAGGTAGAAGCCCATGACCGAGACGACGATCGCCAGGCCGGGCCAGAGCGCGAGAAGCGGCGCGCTGGCGAGGAACTGGTTGGTCTCGGCGAGCATCCGCCCCCACTCGGGGATCGCCGGGTCGGGCGACCCGAGACCGAGGTAGGCCAGGCCGGCGGCCTCGATGATGGCGGTGGCCAGGGCGAGCGTGCCCTGAACGATGACCGGCGCCAGGCTGTTCGGGAACACGTGGGACAGCACGATGCGACGTCGGGTCACACCGAGGGAGCGGGCGGCGAGCGCGTAGTCGCTGCGCCGCTGGGCGAGCATGGAGCCGCGCAGGAGCCGGGCGAAGATCGGCACGTTGACGACAGCGATGGCGATCATCACCGAGGTGATGCTGCGGCCGAGCAGGGCCGCGATGCCGATCGCGAGCAGCAGGCTCGGGATGGCCAGCATGATGTCGACCAGGCGCATCACCAGGCTGTCCACCCAGCCGCCGAACGCGCCGGCGAGCAGGCCGAGCGCGATGCCCACCGCGGCGCCCAGGGACAGCGAGACGACGCCGATGAGCAGCGAGTAACGCGCGCCGTAGATGATCCGGCTGAGCTCGTCACGGCCGAGCTGGTCGAGCCCGAGCAGGTGCTCGCTCGAGGGCCCGGGGAACGAGCCGGGGCGCACGTCGGTGAGGTCGACGGTCGTGGGGCTGTACGGCGCGAGCAGCGGCGCGAAGACCGCGACGAGCACGAAGATCAGCACGAGGACGGCGCCCACGATGGCCGTGGGGCTGCGGCGCAGCCGGCGCAGCGCGTCGCGGGACAGGCCGCCGCCTGCCTCCTGCGAGGTCGCGACCTCGGTCTCGACGGCCTCCGACTGGGCGATGCTCATGCGGCCCTCCTCATGACGTCCGCACCCGCGGGTCGAGGAAGCCGTACGACAGGTCGACGAGCAGGTTGACCAGCACGAAGACCACGGCCAGGAACAGGATCCCGCCCTGGATGACGGGGAAGTCGCGGCTGAAGACCGCCGCGGCCATGAACGACCCCATCCCCCCGAAGGCGAAGACGGTCTCGGTGAGGATCGCGCCGGACAGCAGCAGACCGGTCTGCAGCCCGATGATCGTGGCCACCGGGAGCATCGCGTTGCGCAGGATGTGCCGCCGGGTCACGACCTGACGCGTCATGCCCTTGGCCTCGGCGGTGCGGACGAAGTCCTCGTTGCTGACCTCCTGCACCGCGGCGCGGGTGATGCGCGTGATGATCGCGAGCGGGATGGTCCCGAGCGCGATCCCCGGGAGCACCAGGTGCTTGAAGGCGTCCCACGCGGCCGGCAGGTCACCGGTGAGGATGCCGTCCAGGACGAAGAACCCGGTGGGGTGCGACGTGGTGATGGTGACGTCCTGCCGGCCGGTCCCCGGCAGCCAGCCGAGGCGTACGGCGAAGACGTACTTGAGCAGGAACCCCAGTGCGAACACCGGGATGGCGATGCCGAGCAGCGACCCGACGGTGGAGGCGTTGTCGACCCAGCTGCCCGGTCTTCGCCCCGCCACGAAGCCCAGCGGGATGCCGACCGCCACGGCGAACAGGATCGCCGTGACGGCCAGCTCCACGGTCGCGGGGAAGCGGCGCCGGATCTCCTCCGAGACGGGCCGCTGCGTCTGGATGGAGGTGCCGAAGTCGCCGTGGACGACCTTGCCCATGTAGGTGCCGTACTGCTCGTAGACAGGACGGTCCAAGCCGTACGCCGCCCGCACTGCGGCCGCCCGCTCGGGCGTCGACCGCTCTCCGAGAAGAGCCGTCTCCGGTCCGCCGGGCAGGGCCCGGACGAACAGGAAGACGAGGATCGACAGACCGAGCAGGATCGGGACCAGCAGCAGCAGGCGGCGTACGGCGAACGTCAGCAAGGGGGGTCAGCTGCCTACTTGCTCAGCGAGACCTTGGAGAAGTCCTCGATGCTCACCGGGCTGGGCACGTAGCCCGTGACGCCCTTGGCGAACGCGAGCGCGGGCTTGGTGTGGACGTACGGCACACCCGGCACGAACTCCATGATCTTCTTGTTCGCGGCCTGGTAGAGCTCGGCGCGCTTGCCCTCGTCCGGCTCCTGGCGAGCCGCCTCGAGGTCGGTGTAGATGCTCTTCTCCAGCGGGCCCCAGGCCTTCTGGTTGGTGCGGAAGAAGGTGCCGACGAAGTTGTCCGGGTCTCCGAAGTCGCCCGTCCAGCCGAGCAGGCGCATGCCGGTGCCGCCGCTGTCTACCGCGTTGAGGTAGTCCGGGTTCCACGGGGCTGACTTCGGGACGACCTTGAAGCCGGCGGCCGTCAGGTCGGCCGAGAAGGCCTGGAAGTTCGCGGAGGGGTCGGGCATGTACGGACGGCTGACGCCGGTCGGGTACCAGAACTCGATCGTCGGGTTGGCGATGCCGCTCTCCTTGATGAGCGCCTTCGCCTTCTCTACGTCGTAGTCGTAGGTCGGGACGTCGTCCGCGTAGCCGAACAGGCTCGGCGGCTGGAACTCCTTCGCGACCTCCGCACCCGGCGGGTACTTCGCCTTGACGAGCGCCTCGCGGTTGAGGGCGTAGGCGATGGCCTGGCGGATCTTCTGGTTGTCGAACGGCGGCTTGGCGGTGTTGAACCCGACGTAGCCGACGTTGAAGGCCGGGCGCTCCTCGATCGAGAAGCCGGCGCCCTTGAGGGCGTCGAGGTCGGCCGGGTCAACCAGGTCGTAGCCCTGGATCTCACCGGACTCGAGGGCCTGTCGACGGGCCGGGCCGTCGGCGATGGGCTTGAAGATGACCTTGTCGAGCAGGGCCTTGTCGCCCCAGTAGTCGTCGAAGCGGGCGAGCACGAGGCGGTTGTTCGGCTCGAAGGTCTCGAGCGTGAACGGGCCGGTGCCGACCGGGTTCTTGCTGCCGAAGGTGCCCTCGAAGCGGGGCTCCTCGCCGGTGCCGGTGACCTTGTCGGCCTCGTACTTCTTCAGCGCGTCGGGGCTGGCGATCGAGAAGGACGCGAGCGCGAGGCCGGACAGGAAGGAGGCGGACGGGCTGGTCAGGTTGATGACCGCCTTGCCGTCCTGGGCGGTGCAGTCCTTGTAGAGGCTGACCGGCAGGCTCTTGTCCTCGTTCTTGGCGTAGCCCGAGAAGACCGTCTGCCAGTAGTACGAGACGGAGGCGCTCTGCTGGACGCCCGTGAAGTTGTACCAACGGTCGAAGTTGAAGCAGACCGCTTCGGCGTTGAACGCCGTGCCGTCGTGGAACTTCACGCCGTCGCGCAGGGTGAAGGTCCACGTCTTGCCGTCGTTGCTGGGCTCGTACTCCGTGGCCAGCAGCGGCTCGATCTCGGTGCCGCCGGGCTTGGTCGTCACGAGCGTCTCGAACAGCTGGCGGATCACGCGCAGGGACTCGCCGTCGCTGACGTACGCGCCGTCCATGCTGATGGGGTCGGCCGAGGTGCCGAACACCATCGTGCCGCCCTTCTTGCCGGCCCCGTCCGCGTTGCTGTTGCCGTCCGTGCTGCTGTCGCCGCCGCCGCACGCCGCTGTCGCGACGAGCAGTCCGGCCAGTCCCAGGGCGACTGCGCCCGGGCGTCGAAGGTTGCGCATCGACCCTCCACCTCACACTCCAGCAGCCGGACGGCTGCCGATCGTGTCGGGACCATAGACCGCACACATCACGCCCCGTGCCCGGTTGAGGGGTCCACCGGTCGCGATTGCGCAACGATGGGCCGGCCGCTGGCACCGTCCTGTGACGTGCGGGTGGGACAGTCGCCGGATGCGCCGCACTGCCCGCCCCGTCGCGCTCGTCGCGCTGCTGCTGGCGCTGCCCGGGTGCGGAGCCGCGCCGGCGCAGGACGTCGTGCCCGGGCCGGTGGCGGCCGCCTCGTCGGCACCGGTCGCGCAGATCGGGCCGTTCCGGCGGACGGCGCGCAACGCGTACCTCTGGCAGGTGCGGCCGGTCAGCACGGCCCGGCTGGGCAGCTCGCACCGCGCCGGCTGCCCGGTGCCGGCTGCCGACCTGCGGCTCGTCGAGGTGACGTACTGGGGGTTCGACGGGAGGACGCACCGCGGTGAGCTGGTGGTGCACGAGGACGTGGCCGCCGCTGTCGTCACCGTCTTCCGCGCGCTGCACGCGGCCCGCTTCCCGCTCGCCCGTGTGCAGACCGTGGACGCGTACGGCGGGGACGACGACGCGTCGATGGCCGCGAACAACACCAGTGCCTACGACTGCCGGCGCACGACCGGCGGGACGGGCTGGTCCGAGCACGCGTACGGCAGGGCGCTCGACCTCAACCCCGTCCAGAACCCGTACGTCAGCGGGACGACCGTCGCGCCTCCCGCAGGGCGCGCGTACCTCGACCGGTCAGACGTGCGACCCGGGATGGTGGTGTCGGGCGACGTCGTGGTCCGCGCCTTCGCCGCCGTCGGCTGGGAGTGGGGCGGCGACTTCCGGACGCTGAAGACTACCAGCACTTCTCGCAGAGCGGCCGCTGACAGCACGGACCCGGCCCCTCCCTGAGAGGAAGGACCGGGCCCGTGTCGACCTCGCCTCGTCAGCCCCGCCGGCGCCCCCGCACCAGCAGGGCACCGAGGCCGGTCGGACCGTGGGCAGCGGGCAGCACGAGCGAGCGGTCCATCTCATGTCCTTCCGCGCCGGGTGGGTCGACGCAGAGTTCGCCGCCGGGACCCCGGCTCCTGCCGCCTGCAGCGGAGGACTTCGGACTAGCTCTCGTCCAGGCGCGCGCGCCGGCGCTCCTTGTCGGCCCGCCGCTGGTCGGCGCGCGCGATCGAGGCGCTGGTGAACGCGTCGCGCTGCGCGCGCAGCAGGACCAGGCTCAGCAGGGCGGACAGCAGGACGGCGCCTCCGACGGCCAGCAGGCCGTCGAGCCCGATCGCCAGCAGGACCGCGAAGGAGACCAGCAGCAGGGCCAGCCGCAGCGCCGAGTAGACCGCGAACGCCCGCCCGGGGCGCACGCCCTCCGCCGGTGCGACGACGGGCGGGTGCTCGGGCGGGTGCTCGGGCGGGTGCTCGGGCGGCGGTGCGTCCTGGGCCGTCATGCGCTCCAGCGTACGGCCGCCCCGCAACGCGACGGGCGCCGCCGCTCCCCCGCGAAGGGGGTGCGACGGCGCCCGGGTGCGCTGCAGTGACTAGGCCTCGAGGGCGTCAGCCGAGCGGCGGCGGCGCGTGGCGACGGCCGCGCTCATGAGGACCACGCCGAGGGCGGCGAGGGCCGAGGAGGCGCCGGTGCGCGGCAGGTCGGTGCCGACCGGGGTGACGGTGGGCGCGCCCTCGTCCGGGGTCGCGGTGTCCGGCGTGACCGTGGTCGGGGTGCCGGCGGCAGCCGCCTTGAAGCGGGCCTGCTCGCTCAGGGTGCCGAGCGCGATGGTGATCGGGCTGCTGACCAGGTTGCCGGCGCCGTCGAGCAGCGCCTGCGAGGAGCGGGCGGCCGGCAGGGCGCTGCCGAACGCCGGCAGGCTGGCGGCCGACGGAAGGGCGAGCGCCTGCGGCAGGGTGATCGCCGGCAGCGTGATGGACAGGGCCCGCACCGCCGTCGTCGCGGTGCCGAAGCCGTTCAGGATGCCGGTGTCGGCCGACTTGGTGAGCAGCTCGACCTTCGGGGCCGGGATGGACAGCGCCGGGAAGCCCGGGACCGTCGACAGGACGTTCGACAGCGTGCCGGTCAGCGTGCCGAGCAGGCCGTTGACGTCGGCGAGCTTGGCCCCGGTCAGGCCGAGCAGGTCGACGCTGGTGTTGCCGAGCACGTTGTCGAGCACGTCGGTGCCGAGCACGTGGAGGCCGGTGACCTCGCCCCCGGTGACCTTGGCGGTCTGACCACCCGCGACCGCGGAGGTCACCGTGGACTCGGTGATGACCTTCAGGCTGTCGATGCTGACCAGCGGCGTGCCGTCGAGGACGGTCGTCACGGCCGCGATCAGGGTGTTGATGAGCGGCAGGACGTCCTTGAGCACCCCCTGCAGCGCGGCGAGCGCGGCGTTGAGCGTGGCCTGCAGCGTGTTGACGACGCCCTGGAGCGTGGCGACCGTCGCCTGGAGGGCCGTGACGGCGGCAGCGATGACGTCGGCCGCGCTCTGGGCGGTCGACAGGGCAGTGGTGGCCGCGGTGACGGCCGCGGTGGCCGACGTGAGGGTCGCCTGGGCGGCCGTCAGCGTGGACGTCGCAGCTGTGAGCTGGCTCGCGAGCGCCGGCGGCACGGGCAGGGTGCCGCCCAGCGTCGCAGTGGCGATGGCGGCGTTGACAGCGTCCACGGCTGTCTGGGCGGAGGTGACAGCGCTCTGGGCAGCGGTCTGCTGCGCCTGTGCGGAGCCGACGACAGCCTGCAGCGGCGCCAGCGCAGCCGTCGCGGCCGTGAGCTCGCTCTGCTTGGCGGTGAGCTGGCTCGTCGCGCCGGCGAGCTCGGCCGTCTTGGCGGCCAGGTCCGTCGTCGCCTTGTCGACCGCGGCCTGCGCCGCGTCGACCTGCGTCTGGATGGCCGCCATCGCGGTGCTCAGCGCGGCGTTCGCGGCGGTGACGGCCGGGGTCAGCAGGTCGAGCTTGGTGAGCAGCTCGACGAGGACGTCGGTCGGGAGCTTGGTGAGGTCGAGGCCGAGGGCGGCCAGCAGGTCGGCGATGCTCGGCAGGGCGAGGTCGGTGACCTCGAGCGTCTTGCTGCCGGTGGCGCCCGCGGTGCGGGAGACGATCGAGCCGACGTCCAGCGTGCCGTCGACGGCGATCGGCAGGCCGAGGACGCTCAGGCCACCGAAGGAGTCGGCGCCGGCGCGGCTCGACGGGCCGGAGGCGTCGTTGGCGGCCGTCGCGGTCAGGACCGGGCTGGCGATCTTGACCAGGCCGGCGAGCGCGGGGGCGACGGAGCCGCTGTCGAGCGAGGTGACCGTGGCGGGCGACTCGGCCGGCGTGATGGTGCGCTGGCCGTACGTCTTGCCGTCGATCGTGAGCGGCGTGACGAGGATCTTGGCCACGGCGTCGGCACCGAGCGCGTCCGACAGCAGCGAGAGGGAGCCGGCGCTCAGCGTGCGACCGCCGGCGGCGACGTCGAGCAGCGTCACGGTCGAGCTGGCGATGCCGGCCGCCGGTGACGGCGCGGTGGCGGCGGTCGCCGGGCCGGCCAAGGCCGCGAGCAGGGAGGCTGCCGCAGCGGCGGACAGCAAGGGTGAGGGACGCACGTGTTCTCCAGGGGCCGAGAGGCTGGCGGCAGTGAACGCTCTGCCGAGGTCTGCAGCGAGTGTCGGCACGGGCAGCACAGGTGGAAATGGCACTTTCGGGCCATGTGAGGACCAGATTCGCCCGGCTGCGGCCGCTTCGCAGCGGCTGTCACGACTCGCCCCGACGTGTCCGCTCCCGCGCGCCGCTGTCAGACCCGGGCGGATGCGGGCTAGCATGATCACGAGTCCCCGATGTCCGACCTGTCCTTCCGCGTCACCCGCGAGAGGTTCGGTCGTTGAGGGGGCAGCGGCCGACCAGCGGGCGCGCACTCCTGGGGGGGGACAGCACATGGACGACACGCAGGCTCGCGGACGGCTCCTGACACCGGGGGAGGTCGCGTCGCTGTTCCGCGTCGACCCCAAGACCGTCACCCGCTGGGCGGCTGCCGGCCGCATCAGCAGCATCCGCACCCCGGGCGGCCACCGCCGGTTCCGGGAGAGCGAGGTGCGCGCGCTGCTCGAGGGCGGCCGCACCGAAGTCTCCATCCCGCAGCAGCCGCAGCCGGGGCGCACCACCTCCGTCTGACCCGCGACGACGGGTACGGCGCTAGCCTGCGGCCGACTCGTCCTCGGGGGGTTCCCGTGCTCTACAGCACCGGTGTGCTGGCGCTGTTCGAGCTGGCGCTGCTCGTCTACTGCGTCCTCAACGTCATCACGACCCCCCAGGCGCAGGTCCGCAACCTGCCCAAGCTCCTGTGGCTCGCGATCGTGGTCCTCGTCCCGGTGGTCGGCAGCATCGCCTGGCTCGTCGCCGGCCGACCGCAGGGCCCCGCGACCTCCCTGCCCTACAAGGGCAACCGCGGCACACCACCCGAGCCCGACCGTCCCCACCGCGCCGCAGCGTCCTCGCCGGACGACGACGAGGAGTTCCTGCGCGGGCTGCGGGAGCGCGCCGAGCAGCAGCGGCGCCGGGCCGAGGCCGAGCGCAGAGCCCGTGAGGAGGGCACCGCCTGACCTGCGTGGGTAGCGCCGGAGCCCGGCGTCACCGACCCTGGGGGGGTCGACGTCGAGGAGGACAACGCACGTGGTGGTCTACGCCCTGGTGAGCCTGGGTCTGTTCGCGTACACCGTGGTGGACCTGGCCACCACGCCGCGCAGGGCCGTCCGCACGCTGCCCAAGGCGCTGTGGTTCGTCGTGCTGCTGCCGCCGGTCTTCGGGCCGGTGGCCTGGCTGCTGGCGGGCCGTCCCCGCAAGGCCGACCGCACCCCGCCGAGCGCGCTGCCGCCGTCCCGCCCGGTGGCGCCGGACGACGACGAGGA
>JBKJQM010000094.1:0-3513 GCA_046594005.1 Mycobacteriales bacterium | reverse complement strand
TCGCTGGTCCAGCCGCCGAGGCTCACCTCGTCCTCGCCCAGGTGCATGATCGCGCCGGGCTCGGCGTCGACGACGCCGGCGAGCACCTTGATGAGGGTGCTCTTGCCGGAGCCGTTGCCGCCGAGCAGCGCGTGCACCTCGCCCGGACGGATGTCGAGGTCGACCCCGTCCAGGGCGAGCACGCCGTTGTAGGCCTTGGACAGGTTCGACACCCGCAGCACCGAGGTCACGGCAGTTGCGGGGGCGGTCATCAGATGCCCCAGGCCTTCTTGTACGAGGCCTTGAAGTCCACCTTCGGCACGAAGGCGCCGGACGGCGGGAGGTTGTTCTTCTTGTCGACGAGCTGCCAGCCCAGGCCGGAGTCGGCGATCGGCTTCTTGGTGAACAGGCTGTTCAGGGTGTCGACGGCCGCCCAGCCGGTCCAGTCCGACGGCGCGATGTTCACGGCGCTGACGCCCTGGCCGGCGCGCAGCAGGTCGAGCTCGGGCGCGAAGCCCTCACCACCCATGACGAAGACCTTCGACGCGCGGCCGGCCTGCACGACCGCCGGGGCGATGCCGAGCAGGGTGGCGGAGGTGTACGGGCTCTTCACGACGTTGGCGTCGGGGTGCTGCAGCAGTGCGGAGGTGACCTTCTGCTGCAGGTTCGGACCGAGCTCGGCACCGGCGAACTCGACCTCGGCGAGGACCTTGCAGCCGGAGCACTTCTTGATCTCGTCGAGGAAGCCCTTGCCGGTGTACTTCAGGACGGTGACGTCCCGGGAGTTGAAGAACAGGACCTTCGCCTTGCCGCCGGTCGCGGCGATGACGGCCTTGGCCTGGTCCGCGCCGTACTTCTCGGTGAACTCGCCGATGCTGGCGGCGGCGTCCTTGCCGTAGTTGATCTGGCCGGTGAACAGCGCCGGGTCGTTCGCCTTGAAGATCGGGTCGTTGCAGTCGAACGCGTAGATGCCGACCATCTCGATGCCCTTGGCCTTGGCCTCCTGCATCGCGCCCTTCACGCCGGGGCAGTCGATGGCGTCGAGGATGATGCCGTCGGCGCCCGACGCGATGGCCTGGCGCACCAGGCCGGGGGCGTTGGCGGGGTTGAGCTTGTTGTCGTAGACGTCGACCTTCCAGCCCAGGGCCTCGGCGGCCTCCTTGGCCGCGGCGACGGGGACCGACGAGCTGATCGAGGCCTGACCGGCCGAGATCACGACGATCTTCTTGCCCTTCGCGGCCGGGCGGGAGGTGCCTTCGGGCTCGCGGAGCGTGCCCGTGTAGTTGACCTCGCTGGCGGCAGCGCCCTCGACCACCGGAGCGGCTCCGGCGCCGGACGGGGTGCTGGTGGTGGCTTCGGTCTTGTCGCTCGAGCCGCCGCAGCCGGCGAGCAGGAGGGCGGCCGCGAGGCCGGTGGCGACCAGGGTCGTGGGTCGGGCGGGCAGGCGCGAGCGCATGGCGATGTCCATCTCGATCGAGGGGTGGTGTGTGAGCAGTCAAGTAGCGCGGCCTGCCTGCCGAATCACGTTCGGCAGAAGATGACCCGATCGGGTCACCCCAGAGCCGGGCAAACCGGGGCGGCCGGTCTGTTCCGGGAGTGTTGCCGTGGTGTGCCGGCTGCCGTGACGCGCGGTCTACGCTCCGCGCGTGCACCGCCAGGCCAGCCGGGAGTCGGTCCGGCGCTCCATCGAGCAGCTGCTCCGGGTGTCCGCCAGCCGCAGCGGTTTCGCGGCCCGCATGAGCACCGTGGGCGTCCACCTGACGCAGCCGGCCGCCGCCGTCCTCGGGCACGTCTGCGAGGCCGGTCCGCTGGCCATGGGGGACCTGGCCCGCGCCACCCGCAACGACCCGGGAGCCACGGCCCGCCAGGTCGCGGCGCTCGAGGCGGACGGCCTGGTCGTGCGGCAGCGCAGCGACCAGGACGGCCGCGTCAACCTGGTCCAGGCCACGGCGGAGGGCCGGCGGATGGCCGAGCGGGTGGCCGACGCGCAGACCCGACACCTGGACCTGGCGCTGCGCGACCTCGCCGACGACGAGCTCGCCGACACCGCCGCCCGGCTCGAGCGGCTCGTCCGCTGCCTGCTCACGACGGACGTGCTGCGCGACGAGCCCGACGCCGCGCAGTGACGGCGGGGGCTACCCGGTGAAGGGCACGTAGGCCGCGCCCTCGCAGCTGAAGCCCTTGTCGGGAGCGACGCGGTGGTACGTGCCGCCCTTGATCTCGGCGACCAGCCAGCAGGTCGCCGGCTCCTGGTCGCCCGGGTTCGACTCCGCCACGATGCCCTCGCCGTCGAACTTCTTGATGCCGATCAGCGCCTTGACGACGTCGGCGGGCTTCGCGTCCTTGCCGGCCGCCTTGAACGCCTGGGTGTAGAGCATCCCGGCCGCCCAGGCGTTCGCGCCGAACAGGTCGGCCTTCGCGCCGGGGTGGGTCTTCTCGAGCCAGGTGAGGTACTCGTCGACGCCCTTGCTGTCCTTGCGGTCCTCGCCGAGGAACAGCGACAGGCTGCTCGGGATCAGCACGCCCTCTGCGGCCGCGGCGTCGGCGATGCCGAAGAAGTTGCCGTCGTACGAGGGCGCGGATGTGATGACCTCGGGGCGCCAGTTCTGCTGCTTGGCGTCGTCGAGGATGCGCGAGATGGTCTCGATGTTCATGCCGTCGAGGGTCAGCCACTTCACGCCGGCGGCGCGCATCTTGATGATGTCGGCGGTGTAGTCGGTCTGGACGTCGATCTGGACCTCGCGGGTGAAGGCGACCTTCCCGCCGATCGACTTCAGGCCGTTGACCAGCTGGTCGGTCGAGAACTTCGTGCGGGTGTTGACCAGGACCCCGAGCTTCTCGACGGCACCGGGGTGCTTGTCGGAGATGTACTTGTAGGCGCCGATCGACAGGCCCGGCGGACGGGGCGCGGGCGTCAGCACCGTGGCGATCTTGGCGAGGTCGGGGTTGAGCTGCTGGAAGACGGCCGGGGTCTTCGGGTACTTCGGCAGCACGTCGGCCGCGCAGCCGTCGAGCGCGGACACGTTGCCGACGAACGCCTCGACCTTGGGGGCGAGCTGCTCGTACGCGGCGCGCGTGCCGTTGCAGTCGATCTTGGAGTCGGCGGTCATCAGCTCGAGCGGACGGCCCTCGATGCCCCCCTCGCTGTTGGTCTTGGCGACGTACGCCTCGATCGCCTGGCGGGCGCCCTTGAACAGGCCGGGCACCGGTCCGGTGAGGTCGACGATGTTGCCGATGACGATGGGTGTGCCGTCCGCCGAGGAGCTGACCTCGACCTGCGGCTGATCGGTCGGGCCGGCGTCGGTGGAGCCGCCGTCGCCGCCGCACGCGGCCAGCAGCAGCGACCCCGTCGCGAGGGCGGCGGTCACCCGCAGGGCGGGCAGCCCCCGTCGCCGGAGGGAGGTCCTCTTGGCAGTGCGCACGGTCTTCTCCTCGATCGGTCGGGCAGGGTCAGCGGGGGAGCGGTACGGGAGCCGGCGCGGGTGCGTCGGCGGACAGGTAGGCGTCCACCACGAGGTCGCGGACCTCGTCGGG
>JBKJQM010000037.1:0-9736 GCA_046594005.1 Mycobacteriales bacterium | reverse complement strand
GTGCGTCGACGAGCGCGACGTCGAGGTGGCCTGCTTCGGGCTGCTGTCGGACTTCGCCGGCCGGATGTTCCCGGGCAGCGCGCGGCTGGTCGAGATGGCCGACGTCCTCGTGCCGCTGCCGCTGCCGGTCGTGTGCTGGTGCGGCCGGCCGGCCCGCATCAACGCCCGGCTCGTCGACGGCGAGGTCGTCCACGAGGGCGAGCAGGTCGTGCTGGGCGACACCGCACCGACCGACGGCGCGCTGTTCGGCCCCGAGGTGCGCTACCAGGTCCTGTGCCGCCGGCACTGGCGCAGCCGGCAGTCGTGCGCGCACCCCGGCGTCCCGTCGACCGCAGGTGGCTCGCGCGGCTGAGCGGTCCTGCCCGGCTGCCCTCGCGCTCCCTCCCGGCAGGACTTGCTGCAACCACGGCGAAACCGACACCTGTGCCTTGTCGCCGCGCGCTGTCCGCGCTCACTGTCCTGCTCGTGGCGCTCCCCCTGGCAGCCGGAGCAGCCGCGGCGCCCCGAGCGGCGTCCCCGACGGCAGCGGTCGCGCCAGCAGAGCCCGTGGCGGCAGCAGTCGGACGGTGCGACCCGCTCGACGCGGCGCACTGCCTGTACCCGTGGCCGAACGACTTCTTCACCGTGCCGGACGCCTCCACGGCGACGGGACGTCGGCTGGCGCTCGAGGCCGCCGTCATGCCGCGCAACGTGGCCGGCATCTCGATCGACCCGAGCGACGCCAACCGCAACGACGGATTCTCACCGGGCAACCTGATCGTCACGAAGGTCCCGGGCCTGGACTCCCCGACGGCGTTCCGCGCATCGGGTCTGGTCCCGATCACCGACGTGCAGCGGTACGCCGACCGCGACCAGTCCGCAGTCGTGATCGACACGACCACGGGACGGCGGCACCCGATCTGGGCAGAGGTCGACGTGAACCCGGCCGCCGCCGCCGACCGCACGCTGATCCTGCGCCCCGCGGTGAACTTCGCCGAGGGCCACCGGTACGCCGTGGCGCTGCGCCACCTGCGCCGCGCCGACCGCTCCGTCATCCCCGCCGCACCAGGGTTCGCCGCGCTGCGCGACCGGAAGCCGACCGGGGACGTTGCGCTCGAGGGCCGACGGGCGCACCTGGAGTCGCTGTTCGGCACGCTGCGCCGCGCCGGGGTGGACCGCGAGGACCTGTACCTGGCCTGGGACTTCACCGTGGCGAGCGAGCGCAACCTGTCCGAGCGGATGCTGTCGATCCGCGACGACGCGTTCGCGCAGCTGGGCGACACGGACCTCGCCGACCGCCGGGTGGCAGGAGCGGCGCCGCGCTACGTCGTCACGTCGACCACCGACTTCGCGCCGTGCGGCGCCGACGGCTGCCAGTCCGGCGAGCACCCGTCGTTCCTGCGCCGTGTCGAGGGGCAGCTCGTCGTCCCGTGCTACCTCGACCAGCCTGGCTGCCCGCCGGGGTCGCGGTTCCGCTACCTGCCCGGGTCCAGCACCCCGACGCGGCTGCCGGGCAACACCGCTCTGGCACCGTTCATCTGCAACATCCCGCGCGCTGCGCTGCGACGCCCCGTGACGCCGTCGCTGTACGGCCACGGTCTTCTCGGCAGTGCGGACGAGGTGAACGGCGGCAAGTTCGGCGACCTGGGCGATCGGCACGGGTTCGCGTTCTGCGCCACCGACTGGTGGGGCATGTCGCGGTCGGACCTGCCCAACGACGTCTCGATCCTGGCCGAGCTGGGTCGCTTCCCGACGCTCGCCGACCGCGGGCAGCAGGGGATGCTCAACTTCCTGCTGCTCGGTCGGGCGCTGCTCCACCCCGACGGGCTCGTGCGGGACCCCGCCTTCCGGGTCGACCGCGGCGGGCGCAGCGTCCCGCTGATCTCCACGTCGCAGCTGGTCTACGACGGCGGCAGCCAGGGCGGCATCATGGGCGGCGCGCTGACCGCCGTCGCTCCGGACTTCACGCGGGCGGCGCTCGGTGTGCCGGGGATGAACTACTCCACGCTCTTGCGGCGCAGCGTCGACTTCAACACCTACGCGCAGGTCATGTACACCGCCTACCCGGACGAGCTGGAGCGGCCGCTGCTGCTCTCGCTGATCCAGCTGCTCTGGGACCGGGCGGAGACCGACGGCTACGCCCACCACGTGACCACCGACCCGTACACGAACACCCCGCGGCACGAGGTGCTGATGCAGGTCGCCTACGGCGACCACCAGGTCACCAACTGGGCGGCCGCCGTCATGGCGCGCACTCTCGGGGCGCAGCTGCGCGGACCTGTCCTGGACGCGGGGCGGTCGAACGAGGTGCAGCCGTTCTGGGGCATCCCGCGAACCACGGGGTCCGGGTCCACCGGGAGCGCCGCGATGTCGATCTGGGACGTGGGGCCGCTGCGCACCGTCGGCGACGCCACGAAGGGCACTCCGCCGCCGCCCCCGGAGGAGGTTCCGAACTCCCGCGGGGTCGACCCCCACGGCCCGGACGCGAGTGAGAACGCCGTCGGGCAGGCGCAGATCGGTGCCTGGCTGAACGGCCGGGGACTCGTCGACCCGTGCGGCATGCGGCCCTGCTACCTCGACGGCTGGACCGGCCCCCGCCGCTGATCCGCCGCCCACACGCCGACCGACCAGGAGCACCCGTGCTGCGCCGCCTGCCCCGTCCTCTGTTCCTCGTCGCCGTCGCGGCCCTGGTGGTCCCCTTGGCGCACGGCGCCGCGGCCGGACCGGCCGGACGGAGCTGTGCCCGCACGCTGTGCGCCGGGGCGGGCCAGGCAGAGGTGACGCCACCTGTGGGTACGCCGCTGTGGGGCTACGGCGACCGCAGCGGCGCTCTCAACCCTGCTGACTACGTGGCGCAGCGGACCGGGACCACCGCCTTCGACACCGACCTGTACGCGAAGGCGTTCCGGGCGTCGGAGGGCGTCCACCAGCGGCTGTACGCCCGGGCGTTCGTGGTGCAGGACGCCGAGGGCGACCGGGTCGCCATGGTGCAGCTCGACCTCGGCTCGATCGCAGGTCCCCTGCACCAGGCGGTCGCCGAACGGCTGGCTCCTCTCGGGATCGACCGCACCGCGCTGCTGCTCGCCCCGACCCACACCCACGCCGGGCCGGGCGCGCTGCACCAGGCGCCCTTCCACTTCGTGGGCTTCGGTGACATGTACGACCCGCGCACGCTGGGGATCGTGCGTGACGGCGTCGTCGCGGCCGTCCAGCGTGCGGTGGCCTCCATGGGACCGGCGAAGATCGCGGTCGGCCAGACCGTGGTCGAGGGAGCGACGCGGAACCGCGCTCTCGAGGCGCACCGGCTCAACCCGGACGCGGACCGGAAGGCGTCGGCGGAGGCCGCCGTCAACAACACGCTCACGATGGTGCGCCTGGACCGCACCGACGGCCGCCCCCTGGGGGTCTTCACGACGTTCGCCAACCACGGGACGGTCGAGGACGCCGACAACCCGCTGCTGTCGGGCGACAACGCCGGCTACGCCGAGCGGCTGCTGGAAGCCGGCATGTCCGGCGGTCCGGGTCCGGCTCCCCTGGCTGCCTTCGCGAACGGGGAGGAGGGCGATGTGGCTCCGGCCGCACCAGGCGGCGACCCGTACGCAGCCGCCGCTGAGGTCGGCCGGCGGCAGGCCCGACCCGCGCTGGCGCTGTGGCGCCAGCTCCAGGGGCAGCTGAAGCGGACGCTCGACCTCGAGGTCGGCTACGACGCCGCGCCCATGACGGAGGGCGCAGCGACCGGGTACGACATGTCTCCCACCCCCCTGTACGGCGCGGGCGGCAGCTGCCTGCCGGCCGCGATGCCCGGCGTCGGGGCGAAGTGCCCGCTGACGCCTGCCGGACCCCCGCCGAGCTGGATGCCGTTCCAGGCGATCCGCCTGGACGACACACTGCTGCTGGCCCTGCCCTGGGAGGTGACCACCCAGGCGGGACGCCGCATCCGCGCCCGGGCCGCAGCAGCCGGAGCCGTGTCGCGGGTGGCGGTCGTCGGGCTGGCCAACGAGTACGGCGGCTACCTGACGACGCCGCAGGAGTACACGGCTCAGGGCTACGAGGGCCAGATGACCTGGTGGGGGCCGGAGCAGGCCGAGTGGGTCGCGGACACCGCCGCCCGGGCAGCCGACGCGTCCCGGACCGGCCGCGTGCTCAGGAGGCCGGTAGGTGACTCCGCCCCGGGCAGCGCGAACGTCTCGCCGCTCTCGCAGGCCGCCGCTGTCGTACGGACGCCGCCGGGCACGGTGCTGACGCAGCCGCAGTCCGTCCTTCGGGCCGGTGACCGGCTGTCGGTGCGCTGGACCGGCGGCGACCCCTCCGTGGACGCTGCCCGGGAGCAGCCCTTCGTCACCGTCGAACGCCTGCGGGGGACGCGCTGGACACCGGTGGTCCGGGACGGCGACGGCGAGGTGCTGATCGGCTTCGCGCGGACGAGTCAGGCCAACACCTGGACGTCTGCGTGGCAGGTGCCGAAGGGGCTCGCGTTGGGGACCTACCGGGCGCACGTGACAGGCACGGCGTACGACGGCCTGGCTACCTCTGCCTACGAGGTGGTGTCCAGGCCCGTCACCGTGCGGTGACGGGCGTCTGCTCCCCCGTGTTAGCGGTCGCCTCGGCCTCGACGAGCATCCGCGGGTCGATCGCCCGGCGAACGCTCACCCGCGGACCGCGGCCAGCGCCTCGGGCAGCGTGAACGCGCCGGCGTAGAGCGCCTTGCCGACGATCGCCCCCTCGACGCCGGACGGCACGAGAGCAGCCAGCACCCGCAGGTCGTCCAGCGACGACACTCCCCCGCTGGCGACCACCGGCCGGTCGGTGGCCGCGCACACCTGCTCGAGCAGCTCCACGTTCGGGCCGGTCAGGGTGCCGTCGCGGCGCACGTCGGTGACGACGTAGCGCGCGCAGCCCTCGGCGTCGAGCCGCGCCAGGACCTCCCACAGGTCGCCGCCCTCCTGCGTCCAGCCGCGCGCGGCCAGCGTGGTGCCGCGCACGTCGAGGCCGACCGCGATCCGGTCGCCGTAGGTGGCGATCGCCTTCGCGCACCACTCGGGCGACTCGAGGGCCGCGGTGCCGAGGTTGACGCGGGCGCAGCCGGTGGCGAGCGCTGCCTCCAGGGACGCGTCGTCGCGGATGCCGCCGCTCATCTCGACCTTCACGTCCAGGGTCTGCACGACGCGGGCGAGCAGCTCGCGGTTGGAGCCGCGTCCGAAGGCGGCGTCGAGGTCGACCAGGTGCACCCACTCGGCACCGTCGCGCTGCCACTGCAGGGCCGCCTCCACGGGATCGCCGTACGACGTCTCGCTGCCGGCCTCACCCTGGACGAGGCGCACGGCCTGGCCGTCGGCGACGTCGACGGCGGGCAGGAGCTCGAGGGCGGTCATCTGTTCCTCCGGGCGGGGTCGCGCACCAGCACGACGATCAGGGGCAGGACGGCGGTGGCGAGCAGGACCAGGCCGAGCCGGCCGGTCCACGACGAGAACAGCACCAGCACGAGGGCGACGGTCGCCAGCCAGCCGAGGCCGAGCGCCGCCTTGAGGCGCCACGGCAGCCGCGGGAAGCGGCGCAGCCGGTAGACCGGTTCCCGGTGCGGCAGGTGCGGCGCCGGTGGCGCCAGGGCGGCGACCTTCGCGCGGCGGGCGGCGGACCGCTCGGCCGCGGCCCGCGACCGGGCGGCCGCGGCCTCCCGTGCCTCGCGGGCGCGGCGGCGCTCCTGACTCACGCGGAGCCGGTCACAGGGTGCGGACCCAGTTGGCGAGCAGCTGCGCGCCGGCGTCGCCGCTCTTCTCCGGGTGGAACTGGGTGGCCGACAGGGCGCCGCGCTCGACGGCTGCGGCGAAGCGCTCGCCGTGCACCGCAGTCGTCGTGAGGGTGTCCTCGACCTCACGGGCCGCGTAGGAGTGCACGAAGTAGAAGCGCTGGTCCTCGATCCCGGCGAACAGGCGCGAACCCGCCGGCACCTCGACGGTGTTCCAGCCCATGTGCGGGACGACATCGGCCTCGAGGCGGGTGACGGTGCCGGGCAGGATGCCGACGCCGTCGGTCTGCTCGCCGTGCTCGTCGCCCTTCTCGAACAGGATCTGCATCCCGACGCAGATGCCGAGCACCGGGCGCTGTTTGCGCAGCCGGTCCCACACGAGGGTGCCGCCGCGGACGGCGTTCAGCCCGCGCATGCACGCGGCGTACGCCCCGACGCCCGGCACGACCAGGCCGTCCGCCTCGAGGGCCTGGGTGACGTCCTTCGTGACGACGACGTCGGCGCCGGTCCGGGCCAGCGCCCGCTCGGCCGACCGCAGGTTGCCCGAGCCGTAGTCGAGGACGACGACGTGGGTCACCGCTCCTCGCGGTGGCGCAGCACGAGAGCGCGGACGTACGCGCCGCACCCCGTCGAGGCGCCGCCGAGCACCGTGACGTAGAGGACGGTCAGCCAGCTCACGAGGCGCTCCCCCGCACGGCCACGTAGCCGCACGCCGCCCCGAGGGTCGGTGCGGTCACAGCGTCCCCTTGGTGCTGGGCACGCCCGCGACCCGCGGATCGAGCGCGACCGCGTCGCGCAGCGCGCGGGCGACGGCCTTGAACTGCGCCTCGACGACGTGGTGGGCGTTGCGGCCGGAGATCACCCGCACGTGAAGGGCGATGTCGGCGGTCGCGACGAGCGACTCCCAGATGTGCCGGGTGAGCGTGGTGTCGTAGGAGCCGATGAGCTCGACGAGCTGCGGCTCCTCGTGCACGACGTACGGCCGGCCGGACAGGTCGACGGCCGCCTGCACGAGGCACTCGTCGAGCGGCACCATCGCATCGCCGAAGCGGCGGATGCCGGCCTTGTCCCCCAGCGCCTGCTTGAGCGCGCTCCCGATCGCCAGGCTGGTGTCCTCGACCGTGTGGTGCGCATCGACCTCGAGGTCGCCCCGGGTCCGGACCGCGAGGTCGAAGCCGCCGTGCTTGCCGAGCTGGGCGACCATGTGGTCGAAGAACGGCACCCCGGTGTCGGAGGTGGCCTGTCCGGTCCCGTCGAGGTCGAGCTCGACCCGGACGTCGGACTCCTTGGTGGTGCGCTCGACCAGTGCGGTGCGGCTCATCTCGGGGTGACCTCTCGCAGTGCTTCCAGGAAGGCGGTGGTCTCGGCCTCGGTGCCGGCGTTAACGCGCAGCCAGCCGGCCAGGCCCGGGCCGGTGCTGACGTCGCGGACCAGCACGCCGCGGTCGAGCAGGGACTGCCACACCGCCGCCGGCTGCTCGAACGGCCCGAACAGCAGGAAGTTCGACTCGGTCGGCACGACCCGCAGGCCGTACGACGCGATCTCGCGGACCATCCGGTCGCGCTGCGCCTTGACCTGCTCCACGGTGCCGAGCAGCTCGTCGGCGTGCGCCAGGGCGACGCGCGCAGCGGCCTGGGTGAGCGCGGACAGGTGGTACGGCAGGCGGACCAGGCGCAGCGCGTCGACGACAGCCGGGCTCGCAGCCAGGTAGCCCAGGCGCGCGCCGGCCATCGCGAACGCCTTGCTCATCGTGCGGCTGACGATCAGCCGGGGGTGCCGGTCGAGCAGCGTGACGGCGCTCGCCGTGGCAGCGAACTCCGCGTAGGCCTCGTCCACGACGACCATGCCGTCGCTCGCCTCGCAGACCGCCTCCACGACGTCCAGGCCGGTCGCCGTGCCCGTCGGGTTGTTCGGCGTCGTGAGGAACGTGATGGCCGGCCGGTGACGCCCCACAGCGGCGACCGCGTCGGCGGCGCTCAGCGTGAAGTCGGCGGCCCGTCGCTCGGCCACCCAGCCGGTGCTGGTCCCGGCGGCGAGCAGCGGGTGCATGGAGTACGACGGCTCGAAGCCCAGAGCCACCCTTCCCGGCCCGCCGAAGGCCTGGCAGACCTGCTGCAGCACCTCGTTGGAGCCGTTCGCCGCCCAGACCTGCTCGACGTCGAGCGGCACGCCGGTGCGAGAGCTGAGGTAGGCCGCCAGGTCGGTCCGCAGCGCCACCGCCTCGCGGTCCGGGTAGCGGTTGAGGCCGGCTGCGGCGAGACCGACCGCCTCGGCGAGGTCGGCCACCAGGCCGGGCGACGGCGGGTGCGGGTTCTCGTTGACGTTGAGCTGCACGGCGTCCGGCAGCTGGGGCGCGCCGTACGGCGCCTTGCCCCGCAGGTCGTCCCGCACCGGCAGCGCGGCCAGTGCGTCCCCGTGCCCGCGCAGGTCGGTGCGGGTGGGCACGGCGGAGCTCCTCACGGGCGTGGGCGGGAGATCAGCCTACCGGCGCCGGTCCACCCCGTTCCGGCGCCGGCGAGGTGACGGCGGCCACGTGCTGCAGGCTCAGCGCGCGGTGTGCCAGGCGGCCGCGCGGTCCTTCGTCTGGCGGAGCGCGAGGTCGCCGTACTTCAGGCTGGGCTCGATCGTGGTGCCCTCGTACCACTCGTTCCAGCTGGTGATGAGCACCCAGTCCGGGTTGCTCGTCGTGGCAGCCGACCAGCTGCCCGCGTAGCGCTCCCCGTTGACGCCACGCGGCACGACCGCGTTGGTGCTCCCGCGCAGAGCGGTGTCGTCGTAACCGGGGCTGACGGTCGCCGCGTACAGCCGGGGCGCGACGGCGGGGTCCAGGGCCGCGGGCGCGTGTGCCCGCAGGGACAGGTGCCGGTGCTTCGCGGAGAGCGCGCTGAGCTCGTCGTTCACGACGTAGTTGTGGTTGCCCCAGGAGACGCCGTCGTACGAGGGGTCGAACGCGTCGGTGACCAACCGGATGGGGCGGTTCATGCTGCGGGCGCTGTCGATCACGGACGCCCACTCCCGCGGGGTGAGGAGCCGGGCGTCCCACACGAAGATGACTGACTCGCCGCCGGCCTTGAGCACAGCGGGGCTGCCCGAGCGGTCCAGTGCCTGGCCGAGCCACGAGCGGACGACGTCGATGGTCGCGCGCCCGGCAGCCGCCGCTGTCTGCGCCGCTGCCGTGGTCTCGAGGTAGGGGGCGATGACGCCGGAGGTCTGCTCAGCCGCGCTGACAGCCGCGTCGTACTCGGCTCCGTCGTTGTCAGCGCCGGACCAGGAGACGATGAACCCGTCGACGCCAGCGGAGCGGGCCTGATCGGTCATCGACCGGACGCCGGCTGGGTCGGTCGTCCGGCGGGCGTTGGCCGGCCGGTCGCCCATGGTCGGGTCGCCGTAGCCGCCGCCGTACCAGGGGTAGTAGAAGGCGAGCGCCAGGTGCCGGCTGTCAGCCTTCGGGACGGTCAGCGCCTTGCTGCCCATGAGGCCGTCCCGGGTGACGGTGAGGGTGCGGTTGTTCGTCGGGTCCGTGGTGCTGACCACCGTGTTCGACGCGGTGAGGGCGGTGAACGCGGTCCCGGTCGTGTTGCGGATCGTCACCTTGCTTGTGCCGGTCGCGCCCTTCTGCAGCTGCACCGCGTAACTGGTGGCAGCACTGGCGTCGTCGAAGACCGCGTCGACGTCGAGCACCGCCGGGTTGGCACCGCCGGCCCGCAGCTCCCATCCCTGCGACCCGTAGACGGCGGACGAGCCGGGTGTGGTGCTGAGGACCCGGGTGGCCTCGAGACGACCGGGCGAGAGCAGGACCTTGGCCCAATCGCTCGTCGTCTCGATGCGGACGTTCAGACGGATCGTCGTCACGGTGGTCTGTGCGGTGGACCTGGCGGTCGTGCTGATCAGCTTGGTGGGCGCGGCGAGGGCGGAGCCTGCTGCTGCGGTGACGGCGAGAACGGCGAGGGTGGGAACGAGTCGGCGAAGCATGACGCGCACGATGCCCTGACTTGTCCGTTTCGAACAGGC
>JBKJQM010000507.1:0-2864 GCA_046594005.1 Mycobacteriales bacterium | reverse complement strand
CGCTCCGACGACGCGGACGAGGACGTCGTGCGCCGTCGGCTGGCGCTGTACTACGACGTCACGCACCCGATCCTGGACTGGTACGGCGAGCGAGGCATCCTGGTGACCGTCGACGCGATGCGGCCGGCCGACCAGGTGGGTCGCCACATCCTCACCGCGCTCGAGGTCATGAAGCAGATGACCGAGGGCAACCCGGACCTGCCGCGGCGCGCCGTCGACCTGACCGGGCTCGGCAGGGCCTTCCACGCGCAGGGCTGAGCGCGGGAGGACCCGTCAAGCCGGGCTGAGCAGGAACGGCGCGACCGGGGCGTCCAGGCCGCGCAGCTCGCGCGGCGCCAGCTCGGTGGCCGTCACGTCCGGACCGAGCAGCGGCACGGTGGCAGGGGAGGCGAGCACCTGGCCGGGTGCCGCGACCGCGACCAGTCGCGCGGCCAGGTTGACGGGCGGTCCGAAGTAGTCGCCGTCCTGAGCGAGCACGTCGCCGAAGGCGACGCCGGCCCGCACCTCGAGGCCGGCATCACGTGCGCGTGCGTGCGTCACCAGCTGGTGGGCGACCTGGGCGAGGCCTGCTGCGGTGGGTGAGACCCACATGACCGCATCGCCCAGGAACTTCACGACCCGGCCCCCGCCGTCGTGGACCGTCGCGCTCGAGGCGTCCTCGAACGCGGCGAGCAGCACAGCCAGCTCGGGCAGCGGCTTGGCCTGCGACAGGGCTGTGAAGCCGCTCAGGTCCGCGAAGCCGATGCCGCAGCGAACGCTGTCACGGGTGGGCGCGACGATCTCGAAGTGCCGCCGGGCTGCCTCGATGTGGTGCCGGTGCACCGCGTCGAGGACGTTGCCGATCCGCGGTACGAGCGCGGTGACGTCGGCGTAGGTGCGGGCGGTGGCGGTCTCGCCGCTCTCGCTCCGGTCGATCGCACCGCCCAGTCCGCGCATCGCCGCGGCCTCGGCCTCGGCCAGGCGCGAGATGCCGGCGCCGAGCACGCGCCCGAGCGCGGTCGCCGCCTCTTCGCCGAGCAGGTCTCGGACGAGCAGCCAGGTGCGGACCGCCTCCAGGTCCTGCTCCCCCAGCACCGGCTCCGTCGGCGCGGGCAGCCCGAAGGACCGCCAGGCCCGCGAGACGTCGGTGGTGTCGACGCCGAGCGCTGCGGCCGCGCCGCCGGCGTCGTAGCGGGGGCGTGGCGGCCGGATCAGCCGGTCGCCGGCGACGGCGAACAGCCGGTCGCCGGCGTCGGCTTCGAGCATCTCCTCGAGGTCGCAGCCGGACTCGGCGAGGAACTGCAGCAGCGTGAGGCGGTCACCGGCCCCGGGGGCGGCCGGGTCGTAGAGCCCGGCGTCCTGCCACGTCTGAGCGTCCATCCGACCCCCCGCCGGGACACTAACGGCTTCGACAGCCGGCTACGGCGACCCCGTCCGAGTCAGGTCCGTGCACGGTCGACAGCGCCGCTCAGTCCTTGATCTCGCAGATCGTCGAGCCGCTGGTGACGACCTCGCCGACGGTGGCGGACAGTCCCGTCACGGTGCCGGCCCTGTGGGCGTTGAGGGGCTGCTCCATCTTCATCGCCTCGAGCACGACGACGAGGTCGCCCGCCTCGACGGTCGCGCCGTCCTCGACGGCGACCTTGACGATGGTGCCCTGCATCGGTGAGGTGAGGCTGTCGCCGGATGCTGCCGCGCCGCCGGCCTTCTTGGCCGAGCGCTTCGGGGCGCCCTTCTTCGCGCCGCCGCCGCCGGAGGACGCGCCGAGGCCCGCGGGCAGCGAGACCTCCAGCCGTCGGCCGCCGACCTCGACGACGACCTTCTCGCGGGGCTCCTCCTCGGTGGCCTCCGCGGCGCCGCCGAACGGCTCGATGTCGTTGTCGAACTCGGTCTCGATCCAGCGGTTGTGCACCGTGAACGGCTCGCTGGTGAACGCGTCGTCGCGCACCACCTTGCGGTGGAAGGGCAGCAGCGTCGCCATGCCTTCGACCTGCATCTCGTCGAGCGCGCGGCGGCTGCGCTCGAGCGCTTCCTGCCGGGTCGCGCCGGTGACGATCAGCTTGGCGAGCAGCGAGTCGAACGCGCCGCCGATGACCGACCCGGACTCGACGCCGGAGTCGAGTCGCACACCGGGGCCGCTGGGCGCGACGAACGTCGTGACGGCGCCGGGCGCGGGCAGGAAGCCCCGACCCGGGTCCTCGCCGTTGATGCGGAACTCGAAGGAGTGCCCGCGCGGCTCGGGGTCGGTGAACGAGAGCGCCTCGCCGTCCGCGATGCGGAACTGCTCGCGCACGAGGTCGACGCCGGCGACCTCCTCGGTGACCGGGTGCTCGACCTGCAGACGGGTGTTGACCTCGAGGAAGCTGATGAGACCGTCTGCGGCCACGAGGAACTCGCATGTGCCGGCGCCGACGTACTCGGCCTCCCGGATGATGTCCTTGGACGCCTGGTACAGCTGCGCCTTCTGCTCGTCGGTGAGGAACGGCGCGGGCGCCTCCTCCACGACCTTCTGGTAGCGGCGCTGCAGCGAGCAGTCGCGGGTGCTGACGACGACGACGTTGCCGTGCGAGTCGGCGAGGACCTGCGTCTCGACGTGCCGCGGCTTGTCGAGGTAGCGCTCGACGAAGCACTCCCCGCGACCGAACGCGGCGACGGCCTCGCGGACCGCCGACTCGAACAGCTCCGGGACCTCCTCCTTGGTGCGCGCGATCTTCAGGCCGCGGCCACCACCGCCGAACGCCGCCTTGATGGCGACGGGCAGGCCGTGCTCCTCGACGAACGCCAGCACCTCCTCGACGCCGGCGACGGGGTCGGCCGTGCCCGGCACGAGGGGAGCGCCGATCTTCAGCGCGATGTGCCGCGCGGTCGTCTTGTCGCCGAGCGCC
>JBKJQM010000432.1:0-2542 GCA_046594005.1 Mycobacteriales bacterium | reverse complement strand
CTACGCCGGCATGACCCGGACAGGTTCAAGCGGTCGACGGCGACTGCAGCCGTCCTCTCAGTCCGGTCTGTCCGGACTCCCGCACACAACGGTCTGACCCTACGCCAGCCGCCCTATGGTCTGCGCCATGGCAGTGGACCGCAGCGGCGAGCTCTGGCGAGCGGCCACCCGGCACCCGTTCCTCGACGGTGTGCGCGACGGCTCGCTGCCGGTCGCCGCCCTCGACACCTGGCTGGCGCAGGACGCGCTGTTCGTGGCGGACCTGCTCCGCTTCCAGGCGCGGCTGCTGGCGCGCGCGCCGCGGTCCGCGCAGGCCGTCCTGGCCGGCGGGTGCGTCGCACTGGTCGAGGAGCTGGCCTGGTTCGAGCGGCTGGCTGCCGAGCGCCACCTGGACCTGGACTCATCGCCGCGGCCGGCGACGTCGGACTACGCGCAGCTGCTCACCCGGCTCGACGCCGCGCCCTGGGCCGATGCCGTGCACTGCCTCTGGGCCGTGGAGAGGGTCTACCTCGATGCATGGACCTCGGCGCTACCGGGCGCCCCGGCCTACGCCGACCTCGTCGCGCACTGGACCGCGCCCGAGTTCGCCCACTACGTCGACGCTCTCGAGGCGGAGGCCGAGCTGGCCGGTCCGCACGACGGGGCGCTGCTCGACGACGTGCTCCGGCAGGAGGCTGCGTTCTGGCAGATGGCGCTGATGTGAGCGTGTCCGCGCGTCTCTGGGTGGCCAGCTCCGACCAGGCGCAGGCAGCCCGTGCGCACCCCTTCGTGCAGGCACTGGGCGAAGGCTCGCTGCCGTCCGGCCGCTTCGGTGCGTACGTCGCGCAGGACGCGTTCTTCCTCGAGTGCTTCGCGCGCGCGTACGCCCTCGCCCTGGCCCGCAGCACCGACCGCGAGTCGCTGGACGTGTTCTGCGTACTCATCGCAGGAGTGCGGGACGAGCTGCGGCTGCACAGCGCGTACGCCGCTCAGTGGGGTGTCGACGTCAGGGACGTGCGGCCAGCCGCGGCGACGTCCGCCTACACCGACTTCCTCCTGGCCACAGCAGCTCTCGGGTCGGTCGGCCGGACGTGCGCGGCCATGACGCCGTGCATGCGGCTGTACGCGCACCTGGGGCAGTCGCTCGATCCGGACGCCGCCGGTCCGTACGCCGACTGGGTCCGGACCTACGCCGACCCGGGCTTCGAGGCACTGGCCGCCTCACTGGAGCGGCTGCTCGACCGGCACGCCGAGGACGACGCCGAGACGGCGGCGACGTACCGCCGCGCGATGGACCTCGAGCTGGCGTTCTTCGACGCGGCGTGGACAGTAGGCGCATCAGCGGTCCCGTCACCCCCGCCGAGGTGGTCGACGCCCGGGAGTCGGTGGTCGGCACGATGACGGTGCGCCGGTCGCTGCCCAGGGCCCGCCGCCGGACGGTCGGTGCGTGGTGCTTCGTCGACCACTTCGGCCCGCTGGCGGTCGAGCCGGACGGCGGCATCGACATCGGACCGCACCCGCACACGGGCCTGTCGACGGTGACCTACCTGCTCGACGGCCAGGTGCTGCACCGCGACAGCCTCGGCAGCGAGCAGGTCGTCCGCCCGGGTCAGCTGAACCTCATGACCGCGGGCCGCGGGGTGTCGCACGCCGAGGAGCCGACCGGCTCCTACCGCGGGTCGATGCACGGCGTGCAGCTGTGGGTCGCGCAGCCGGAGGAGACGCGCGCCGGTGAGGCCGCCTTCGAGCACCACGGCGAGCTGCCGCAGGTCGCGCTGTCCGGCGCGGACGCCACGGTCCTGGTCGGCGACTTCGCCGGCACGACGTCGCCCGCCCGCAGCGACACCGCGCTGGTGGGCGCCGCCCTCACCCTCGGCCCGGGCGGGACGACTGTGCCGCTGGGGCGGACGTACGAGCACGTGCTCGTGGTGCTGGACGGCGTGCTGGTGCTCGACGACGACCGGCCGGTGCGCCCCGGGCAGAGCGCCTACCTCGGGGCGGGGCGCGACGAGGTCGTGCTGTCGGCCCCGGACGGCGCGCGGGTGCTGCTGCTCGGCGGCGAGCCCTTCCCGGAGCCCGTCGTCATGTGGTGGAACTTCGTGGGCCGTTCGCAGGACGAGCTCGCAGCGGCGCGGTCGGCGTGGGAGGCCGGCGACGACCGGTTCGGCCGCGTCGCGACCGGTCTCGCCCGGATACCGGCCCCCGCGCTGCGGAGCTGACTAGCCCGAAGTCGGCCTGCGGGGCTTGCCCTTGGCCTGCAGCTGCGCGAACAGCAGCTTGGCCTTGGCCTGGTTCTGGGGCTTGCGTGCCTCGTCGAACACCTTCTTGGCGATGCCGGCCTTGACCAGTCCGTTGAGCAGTCCCACGGGGTTCCTCCGTCGTCTCGTGTCGTCCCTGCTCACGACCTACCCGGCCAGGAGGTGCCCAGTCGCGTCGCGCAGAGCGCCCAGCTGCTCGAAGGAGCGGAGCCGGTCCGCCGGGTCGTGGACCATCGTGGTCACCATCAGCTCGTCGACCCCGGTCGCCTGCACCAGCCGGTCCAGGTCCGCCGCCACCGTCTCGG
>JBKJQM010000412.1:0-6330 GCA_046594005.1 Mycobacteriales bacterium | reverse complement strand
CGGCGGCTTCGGTCGGTCGAGCTCGGAGCTCCTGCCGCTCGTGCGTGCCGCCGGAGCGGTGCTGGTCTCGGCCGGCCTGTACTCCGGGGCGCTGGCGTCCCGGCGTCGGGGGAGCGGCGTCGCCTCCTCGGGTGCGGCCGGCGTCGTCGTCCCCCTCGCGGCCGCCCCGACGCCTGCGGCGGTCGCTGCGCTGGCCGGGGTCGCCACCGTGCTGGCCGCCGTCCGCGCCCGCCGGGACGGTCCCGGGCTGCTGCTCGCGGCCGGCCTGCTCCTCAGCGCAGCCGCCTCGGCACTGGCGCCGGTGGCGGACTCCCCGGGCGGGGCGCTGGCGGTGCTGCTCAGCCGCGGCGCCGGGGCCCTGCTGCTCCTGCTGTTCCTCGGCGCGCTGGCCCAGGCGAGCCTGCTGGGCAAGGTCGTCGCGGTCGTGCTGGCCGGGGTCCTGCTCACCGCTACCGCAGCCGTCGGCGTCGTGGGCACCGTCGTCGTCCACCTCTACGAGCGGGAGCAGGCGACCCTCGTCCGCGACGCCGCCGACACGCGGGTCAGCGCCCTCGCGACCACGCTGACCGGTGCGCAGGGCATCGCCACGATCGCGGCGGCGGCCTGCGGCCAGACCCCCGGCGCCTGCACCCAGGTCCTGCAGCGGCTGTCCCCGCCGTCGCAGCAGACCTTCGCCCTGGAGATCGGGAGGGGCACCGCACGCGCGCTCGGCGGCCGGGCGCCCCTGAACGCCGCCGAGGTGGTGGGCCTGGCGTCGTCCTCCCCGGTCCGGGCGGTCCTCACCGGCTCCGAGGGCCGCATCAGCGACGAGGGCCTGCCCTCGGCGGTCCGGGTCGTCGGCGGCGAGCCGGGGCTGGCCCTGGTGGTCGTGGTGCCGACCGCGCGGGCGGGCCCCGACGCCGAGGCGGCCACCGCGGCCTTCGTCTACGGCATCCGCCTCGACGACGCCTTCGTGGGCACCGACGACGAGGCCGGCGACTTCCGGCTGGCCTTCCTGGTGGACGGCTCGGTCAGCTCGAGCAACCTGTCACCGCGCCAGGAGCAGCGGGTCCAGCGCATCGCGGATCGCGCCCGGGTGGGCTCGAGCCTGGCGGCCGCCGGCCGCACTGTCCGGGCCGAGGGCTCGGACCCGACCGTCCACTTCCGGCCCGTCGTGGCCTTCGACGGCCGTCCCGTCGGCGTCATCGCGGTGAGCCGGCTCCCCAAGGCGGCGCTGGAGGCGCAGCGCACCGCCATCACCGCCCTGCTCGCTGCCGCCCTGGCCGCCACCGCCGCCATCGGCGCGGTGGCCCTGCTGCTGGGGCGCCGTACGGTCGACCCCGTCCGCCGCCTCACCGCCGCCGCGTCCCGCGTGGCCGCCGGTGACCTCACCGTGACGACGAGCGTCGCCGGACGTGACGAGGTCGGCACCCTGTCGCGGACCTTCGACACCATGACCGCGTCGGTGTCGCGCCTGACCGGCGACCTGCAGGCCTCGGCGGCCCGGCTCGACACGGTGCTGTCCTCGATGTCCGACGGCCTGGTCGCCACCGGCGCCGACGGGTCGGTCACCAGCATCAACCGGGCTGCGCTCGAGATGGTGGGGCTCGCGCGGCCCGAGGAGGCGCTCGGCCGACCGCTGGCCGAGGTCGTCGACGTGCGCGTCGGCGGCGAGGCGCTGCACCTGGGCGGCGAGCAGCCGGACGTGTCCGCCGAGGTCCACCGCGACGACGGGACGACGGTCCCGGTCCGGGTGGCCGTGGCGCGACTGCAGGACGCCGACGAGGAAGGACAGCGCAGCGGCTCGGTGCTGGTGCTGCGCGACACCACGCAGGAGCGCGAGGTCGAGCGGATGAAGACCGAGTTCCTGTCCAACGTCAGCCACGAGCTGCGCACGCCGCTGACCCCGATCCGCGGCTACGCCGAGATCCTCGTCGGCAAGCCGGGCCTGGCCGCCGACAAGGTGACGATGTTCGCGACGACCATCCGCGACGAGAGCATCAAGATGAACCGCGTCGTCGACCTGCTCGTCGACGTCGCCGCGATCGAGGCCGGCCGGGTCCACATCACGCCGCGTCCGGTGGCGCCGTCGCACCTGGTCGACGCGCGGCTCGAGGCCTGGCGTGCCCGGGCGCCGGAGCGCGCCGGTGACCTCAAGCGCCGGGTCGCCGCCCGGCTTCCGCAGGTCGACGTGGACCCCACGTGGATCGGCAAGGCGCTCGACGAGCTGGTCGACAACGCCGTCAAGTACACGCTGCCCGGCACCGCCATCACCCTGGTCGCGGCGCTGAGCCCGGAGGGCGACCGGGTGCGCGTCGGCGTCCGCGACGCCGGCCCGGGCATCGCCGCGGCCGACCAGGAGTCGCTGTTCCTGTCCTTCGAGCAGGTCGACGGCTCGGCCACCCGCCGCGTCGGCGGGCTGGGCCTCGGCCTGTCGTTCGTGCGCCGCCTCGCGCAGGACGCCGGCTTCCCGCTCACCGTCAGATCGTCGCCCGGCAGGGGGGCGGAGTTCACCCTCGACCTGCCGATCGTCGACCTGCCGGCTCCGGTGCGGCGACGCCGGCGCAGCGCCGACCGCAAGGCCTAGTCCTCGAGAGTCGCTGCCAGCGCGGCGACCAGGGCCGGCGCGAGGTCGGGACCGGTCACCCGCTCGTCCTGCTCGGCTGTCTGGCCCCGCAGGCGCAGTACGCAGGCCTGACCGCCGCCGCGGGTGACGCCGACGACCATCCGGACGTCGCGCCGCTCGGGGTGCTCGGCGGCTGCGGCCGAGGGGTCCTCGAGGTCGGTGAGCGCCTGCTCGGCCGTCGGCGGCAGCACCAGGACCTCGTGCGCGAGCACCACGCCGAGGACCTCCTCGCCGAAGACCAGCGAGGCCAGCGCCTCGTCGAGCGGGCCCTCCCCGAGCGGCTCCTGGGCGATCGGCGTCAGCGACGACGGGTCGCCGGCGACCAGACCCATGGTCTGCGCGAGCTGCGGCTCGGCGCGCAGGAGCTCCTCGGTCTGCACGAGCGCGAACAGCTGCGGCGGCTGGTCCCAACCGGCCTCGGCGACGTGCCCCTCGACCTCTCCGACGACGGACTGCAGGGGCGAGGTCAGCGGGTCCGGGGACGTCATGGCGTCCATTCTGGCCGCCCGGAGGAACTCGCACCGGTGTGGAAGGGTTGGGACGTAGGAGACCCGCGCCGACAGAAGAGGTACCCGTGTCCGTCCGCACCCCCGGGGCGGGACTGCCCGCCCGCCCGAGACTGCTCGGGCCGGTGCTCGTCGTGCTGGCCGTGCTCCTGCTGCTCGGCGGCGTCGCGGTGTCCCTCTACACCGACCTGCTGTGGTTCTCCAGCGTCGACTACACGCGGGTCTTCACGACCGTGCTCACCACCCGGCTGCTGCTGTTCGTCGGCTTCGGCCTGCTGATGGCGCTGCTCGTCGGCGCGAACGTCTGGACCGCCTACCGCGTCCGGCCGCCCTTCCGGCCGATGTCGCTCGAGCAGCAGAACCTCGAGCGCTACCGGGTCGCGGTCGAGCCGTTCCTGCGCAGCATCCTGCTGGCCGGCAGCGGCGTGTTCGGGCTGTTCGCAGGGCTGTCGGCCGCCTCCCGCTGGGAGACCTGGCTGCTGTGGCGCAACGGCACGTCGTTCGGCATCGAGGACGCGCAGTTCGGGCGCGACGTCTCGTACTTCGCCTTCACCTACCCCTTCCAGCGCTTCGTCCTGGGCTTCCTGCTCACCGCCGTGGTGCTGTCGCTGCTCGCCGCTGCGGTCGTGCACTACCTGTTCGGCGGCGTCCGGTTGCAGACCGCGGGGGAGAAGGTGAGCCCCGCCGCGCGCGCCCACCTGTCGGTGCTGGTCGGCCTGATCGTGCTGCTCAAGGCCTTCGCCTACTACCTCGACCGGTACGGCCTGGCGTTCTCCGAACGAGGCTTCGTCAGCGGCGCCGGCTACACCGACGTCAACGCCGTGCTGCCCGCCAAGAACATCCTCATCGGCATCGCGCTGATCTGCGCCGTGCTGTTCTTCGCCAACATCGTCGTCCGCAACATCCTGCTGCCGGCCGGCGCACTGGCACTGCTCGTCGTGAGCGCCGTCGTGATCGGCGGCATCTACCCGGCCTACACGCAGCAGTTCCGGGTGAAGCCGAACGAGGTCCAGCGCGAGGCCAAGTTCATCCAGCGCAACATCGACGCGACGCGGGCGGCGTACGGCATCGACGACGTCGAGGTGACGCCGTACCAGGCCTCGCAGGACGCCGACACGCAGCAGCTGCGCGCCGAGGTGGGACAGGTGAGCAGTGCCCGGCTGCTCGACCCCAACCGGCTCGCGCCGACCTACGAGCAGCTGCAGCGCCTCACCTTCTACTTCGAGGTCAACGACAGCCTCGACATCGACCGCTACGAGGTGGCTGGGCGCACGAAGGACTTCGTGGTCGCCGCCCGCGAGGTCGACATCTCGAACCTCTCGAGCGCCCAGCGCAGCTGGATCAACGAGCGTTTGACCTACACGCACGGCAACGGGCTCATCGCCGCGCCGGCGGACGTCGTCGACTCCGAGGGCCGTCCGCGGTTCGTCGACCAGAACGTCGCCGGCAGCCCGATCCAGCTCGACCAGAGCCGCATCTACTTCGGCGAGCTCTCGCCGAGCTACTCGATCGTCAACACCGACCAGGCCGAGATCGACGGGCCGTCGGGGCTCCAGGGCTCGGCCGCCGGCGCGAGCCGCGCTACCGAGGGACAGGCGACGTTCAACTACGACGGCGAGGGCGGGGTACGGCTGTCCCACCTCGGCCGCAAGCTGGCGTACGCCCTGAAGTACCGCGAGCCGAACCTGCTGCTGTCGGACGCGATCAAGGGCGACTCCCGCCTGCTGAACATCCGCGAGCCGCGGGACCGCGTGAAGAAGGTGGCGCCGTTCCTGCAGATCGACCAGGACCCGTACCCCGCCGCCGTCGACGGGCGGATCGTCTGGGTGCTTGACGGCTACACCACGAGCACCGGCTACCCGTACTCCGAGGGGACCGTGTTCGGCGAGGCGATCGCGGACAGCCAGACCGGCGCCGGGCTGCGCAAGAAGGTCAACTACATCCGCAACTCCGTGAAGGCCACCGTCGACGCCTACGACGGGACCGTCACGCTGTACGAGTTCGGCAAGAAGGACCCGGTCCTGCAGAGCTGGAACAAGGCCTTCGGCGGCAACCTGGTCAAGCCGGAGAGCGCGATCAGCGACGACCTGCGCGCGCACCTGCGCTACCCGGAGGACCTGTTCAAGGTGCAGCGCGAGCTGCTCGCGCAGTACCACGTGACCAACCCGCAGGAGTTCTTCAGCCGCGAGGACTTCTGGAGCATCCCGGCCGACCCCGCGGAGGCCGTCAACAACGCGCGCAGCACGGCGACCGCCGCCCCGCAGCAGGGGGTCCAGGCCCCGGCGTTCGACATCGCCGCGGCCCGCGGGCCGGCGCAGCCACCGTTCTACTCGTTGCTGCAGTTCCCCGGTCAGGACGGCCAGCAGTTCCGGCTGTCCACGCCGTTCACGGGTCTCAACCGCCCGAACCTCGCGGCGTTCGCGTCGGTGTCCTCCGACCCCGTGGACTACGGCAAGATCCGGGTGCTGGAGCTCCCGCGCAGCAACCCGCCCAACGGTCCGGGGCAGGTCGCCAACCAGTTCCTGTCGGACCCGGGGGTGGCTGACTCCCTGTTCCGCTTCCGCCAGAACGGCGCCACGGTCACCTTCGGCAACCTGCTGACGGTGCCGGTGGGCCAGGGACTGCTGTACGTCCAGCCGGTCTTCGTCCGGGCCCAGGGCGGTGAGAGCTTCCCGACGCTCGAGCGGGTGCTCGTCAGCTTCGGCAACGAGGTCGCCGCCAACACCACCCTGGCCGGCTCGCTCGCCGACCTGTTCGGCGCCCCGGCTCCCGGGGCGAGCGCGACACCGACGCCGCGCCCCTCGGGCAGCGCGTCCCCGAGCCCTGCGCCCACGGCTGCCGCGGGTGACGTCGCCTCGCTGATCCGGGAGGCGGACGCCGCCTTCCGCGCCGGCGAGGAGGCGCTGCGCCGCGGTGACCTGCGTGCGTACGCCGACGCGCAGGACCGCCTGCGGACGGCGCTGTCCCGGCTGGCCGCGGCCAACGGCGGCAGCTCGCCGCAGCCGTCACCGACCGCGTCCCGCTAGCGGTTTGCCACCCCGTCCGCGGGTCACGTAGGGTGGTCCTACCGACGCGGGGTGGAGCAGCTCGGTAGCTCGCTGGGCTCATAACCCAGAGGTCGCAGGTTCAAATCCTGCCCCCGCTACAGCGATGGACCAGAGTCCCCGGCCCTGTCAAGGTGCCGGGGACTCTGTCGTGCTCAACCAGGTGGCTGGGTCG
>JBKJQM010000313.1:0-2884 GCA_046594005.1 Mycobacteriales bacterium | reverse complement strand
GGCGGCTTCGTGTCTGCAGCGTTGCGGACCGGTACGCCGATCATCCCGTGCTCGATCATCGGGGCCGAGGAGATCTACCCGATGATCGCCAACATCAAGACGCTGGCCCGCCTGCTCGGCCTGCCGTACCTCCCGATCACGCCGACCTTCCCGCTGCTCGGCCCGCTGGGCGCTGTGCCGCTGCCCTCGAAGTGGATCATCGAGTTCGGCGAGCCGATCGAGACCGCCCACCTCGGCGGCAGCGCTGCAGCCGAGGACCCGATGCTGGTCTTCAACCTGACCGACCAGGTGCGCGAGACGATCCAGTCGACGCTCTACACGCTGCTCATGCAGCGCCGCAGCGTCTTCTTCTAGAGGTCGGCGGCCGCTGTCGTCAGGGCGTCCAGCGCCCCGATCACCACGGCCTCGGACGCCCGCGCCCGCCGGACGGCCGCGTAGACGTGCCGCAGCGGCTGCTCGCCGCGCACCGGGCGTACGACCACCCGCTCGTGCACCAGCCCGAGGGCCAGGCGCGGCACCAGGGCCACGCCGAGCCCCGCGGCCACGAAGCCCTGGGTCGTCGGGTACTCGTCGGCCTGCACCGAGTACGACGGGCTGTAGCCGGCGGCGACGCAGGCGTCCAGCACCGCCGCCTGGCAGTGCCCGGGCGCCGACGCCGTCCCGACCCAGGACTCGGTCGCGAGGTCGGCCAGCGCCACGTCGTCGGCCGCCGCCAGTGGGTGGTCGCCCGGGAGCAGGACGGCGTACGGGTCGGCCAGCAGGTGCGTGCGCACGAGGTCGTCGTCCGGGAGGGCGTCCGGCCCGAACGGCTCGACCACCACGGCGACGTCGACCTCACCGGCGCGCAGAGCGGGCAGCGCCTCGTCGGGCTCGGCGACCCCGAGGACCAGGTCGACGTCGGGGTGGGTGCGACGGAAGGCCATGACGGCGGGGGGCACCAGGGCCGCCCCGGCGCTGGGGAACGACGTGAGGTGCAGCCGGCCCGTACGGCCGGCGCGCAGCGACGAGAGCGCAGCCTCCGCGTCGGCGAGCCGGCCGAGCACGTCGTCGGCCACGTCGGCCAGCAGGCGGGCGGCGTCGGTGGGGCGCACGCCCCGGCCGGCCCTCTCCAGCAGCGCCGTGCCGGACTCCCTCTCGAGCGCGGCGACGTGCTGGCTGACGGCGCTGGGCGTGTAGCCGAGCTGCTGAGCGGCCGCCCGGATCGACCCGGTCCGGACGACGGACCGCAGGACGCGCAGGCGGCGGAGGTCGAGCACGGCGCGACCGTACAGCCGCGCTTCACGGTCAGCAAGGACATGTCGCTTGTGCTGAAGGGTCCCGCCCTCGATGCTGGCCCCATGCCGTTGCGTCCGCTGCTCGCCCTGCTGGGCCTGGCTGCCACCTGGGGCGGGTCGTACCTGCTCATCGCCGTGGCCCTCGAGACGACCACGCCGGCGACCGTGACGTTCTTGCGCTTCGTGCCCGCGGCGGTCCTCGTGGCGCTGCTCGCGCGCTCCCGTGGGCAGCTGCGGGGGCTGCGCGGCCGGTGGGGCGCCGTCCTGCTGCTGTCGCTGGTGCAGCAGGCCGGGCCGATGCTGCTCATCGCCCTCGGCGAGCGGTCGATCCCGAGCGGGCTGGCCGGCACCCTGGTCGCGGCGACCCCGCTCTGGGGGGCGCTGCTCGCGCCGGTGCTGGGCGGACCCCGGCCCTCCCGCACCGCCTGGACCGGGCTGACCGCGGGCATCGTGGGGGTGGCTTTGCTGCTCGGCGTCGACACCAGCGGTGCGGCGGTCGTCGGCTGCCTGCTCGTGCTGCTGGCCGCGGTCGGCTATGCCGTCGGGGCGGCCTGGACTGCCCGCCGCTTCCCGGACGTGCCGCGCCTCGGACTGCTGACGGGCGTGCTCACGGCCAGCAGCCTGTGGCTGCTCGTGCCGGTGCTGCTCGACCCGCCGTCACGGGTCCCGGACGGGCAGGGCCTGCTGGCTATCGCGGCGCTGGGGCTGGTCGGCACCGGCCTCGCGTTCGTCGTCATGTACTGGCTGATCGGCGAGGTCGGTCCGGAGCGCACGACGCTGGTCACCTACCTGGCGCCGGTGTTCGCCGTCTTCTACGGGACCGTGCTGCGGGGCGAGCGGCTCACGGCGCTGTCGGTGGGCGGGCTGGTGCTCGTGGTCGCCGGCGCCTGGCTGGCCGGGCGTCGGCCGCAGGCGGTGCCTGCCTCGCCGGTGCCCGACGAGGTGCGGACCCCCGCGCTGCGCTGAGCCCGGGGTGCAGGGCAGGGGAGGTGCCGGCTCAGCCGAGGTGCAGGGCGGCGCGGACCGCTCCGGGACGGTTGACGTGCCGCCGGCGCAGGGCGAGCCCGGCGACGACGCCACCCGCCAGGGCGCCGGCCCCCGCGGCGGCGGGGACGCCGATCTTGGCGGCCTTGCGACCGGTGCGGAAGTCCCGGACCTCCCACCCACGGGCGCGGGCCTCCTCACGCAGGGCGGTGTCGGGGTTGACCGCCACGGCGTGCCCGACCGCCGACAGCATCGGCACGTCGTTGCTGCTGTCGCTGTAGGCCGTGCAGCGCGACAGGTCCAGCCCCTCGCGCTCGGCCAGGGCGCGGACGGCCTCCGCCTTGGCCGGCCCGTGCAGCGGCTCGCCCACGAGGCGTCCGGTGTAGAGGCCGTCCTCCACCTCGCTGACGGTCCCCAGGGCGCCCGTCAGGCCGAGGCGGGCGGCGATGATGCGGGCCAGCTCGACGGGGGTGGCCGTGACCAGCCAGACGCGCTGCCCGGCGTCCAGGTGCTGCTGGGCCAGGGCTCGGGTGCCGGACCAGATCCGGCGCTCCATGAGCTCGTCGTAGATCTCCTCGCCGTACGCCACGATCTGCCCGACGGACTTGCCGGCCACCAGGCCGAGG
>JBKJQM010000472.1:0-7473 GCA_046594005.1 Mycobacteriales bacterium | reverse complement strand
TGGCGTACTCGCCGCCCTCGAAGACCAGGCCCATCGCGATGCCCGCGACCGGCGCCTTGAGCGGCACACCGGCGTTGAGCAGGGACATCGTCGAGGCGCAGACCGAGCCCATCGACGTCGAGCCGTTGGAGCTCAGCGCCTCGGAGACCTGGCGGATGGCGTACGGGAAGTCCGCGCGGCTCGGCAGCACCGGCAGCAGCGCGCGCTCGGCGAGCGCCCCGTGGCCGATCTCGCGGCGCTTGGGCGAGCCCACCCGGCCGGTCTCGCCGGTGGAGTACGGCGGGAAGTTGTAGTGGTGCATGTAGCGCTTGCGCGCCTCGGGGTTGAGCGTGTCGACCATCTGCTCCATGCGGAGCATGTTCAGCGTGGTGACGCCCATGATCTGGGTCTCGCCGCGCTCGAAAAGGGCCGAGCCGTGCACGCGCGGCAGGATCTCGACCTCGGCCGAGAGCTGGCGGATGTCCTCGAGGCCTCGACCGTCGATGCGGACCTTGTCCTTGACGATCCGGCGGCGCACGACCGACTTGGTCAGGCTGCGGAAGGCCGCGGAGATCTCCTTCTCGCGGCCCTCGAACTGCGCGCCGACAGCGGCGACGACCTTGGCCTTGGCGGCGTCGGTCGCGGCCTCGCGCTCCTGCTTGCCGGCGATGCTCATGGCGGCGGTGAGGTCGGCGTCGCCGGCCTTCGTCACGGCGTCGAGCACGTCGTCGTCGTAGTCGAGGAAGACGGGGAACTCGAGCGGGGCCTTCGGGCTCTTCTTCTGCAGCTCGAGCTGGGCCTTGCAGACCGCGGCGATGGCCGGCTTGGCGGCCTCGAGGCCCTCGGCCACGACGTCCTCGGTCGGCATCTTGCCGCCGCTGGCGATGATCTCGACGGCGTCACGGGTGGCCTCGGCCTCGACCATCATGATCGCGACGTCGCCGTCCTCGAGCATGCGACCGGCGACGACCATGTCGAAGGTCGCGCCCTCGAGCTCCTCGGTGGTCGGGAAGGCGATCCACTGACCGGCGACGCAGGCGACGCGGGTGGCGCCGACCGGGCCGGTGAAGGGCAGGCCCGACAGCAGGACCGCGCAGGCAGCCGAGTTGATGGCCAGCACGTCGTACAGGTGGGTCGGGTCCAGGCTCATGACCGTCGACACGAGCTGGATCTCGTTGCGCAGGCCCTTCTTGAAGGACGGGCGCAGCGGGCGGTCGGTGAGGCGGCACGTGAGGATCGCGTCCTCCGACGGCCGGCCCTCACGACGGAAGAACGAGCCGGGGATCTTGCCCACGGCGTACATGCGCTCCTCGACGTCCACCGTCAGGGGGAAGAAGTCGAGGTTCTCCTTGGGCCGCTTGCTGGCCGTGGCGGCCGACAGGATCATCGTGTCGCCCATGTAGATGGTGACCGCGCCGGCGGCCTGCTGCGCAAGGCGCCCGGCCTCGAAGCGGATGGTCCGCTTCGGACCGGCACTGCCGTTGTCGATGACAGCGTCGGCGAACTCGCTGCCGTAGATGTTGCTCTCGCCCTCCATGGGCACCCTCTTCCATGCGTGGCCGTGGCCTCGCCGTGGACGCGGTGCTCAGTGGAGGCGGCCGGTTCAGAGTCCGGGAGCCACTCCCGAGGACCGTGCCCGTGTGCGGGGCTCGGCTCGTGGGATGTCGTTCGACGGTCGTCGGACGACAGCGTGAAATGCAATCGGGGAGCGCCTCGGTGAGGCACTCCCCGTCGTGCGGACTAGCGGCGCAGACCCAGGCGCTCGATGAGCGCGCGGTAGCGCGAGATGTCGGTCTTCTCCAGGTACTTCAGGAGGCGACGGCGACGTCCGACGAGGCCCAGCAGGCCGCGGCGGGTGTGGTGGTCGTGCTTGTGCGTCTTCAGGTGCTCCGTGAGGTCCTGGATGCGCTTGGTGAGCATCGCGACCTGCACCTCCGGCGAACCGGTGTCGGCCTCGACCGTGGCGTACTCCGCCATGATCGTCTTCTTCTGCTCGGTGGTGAGAGCCACGAGGTTCCTCCGGTACGCAGGTGTGCGCTCGGGGTCTTCGGCACCCGGGCAGTGAGACACACCGTCGGTCGAGCCGACGTGGGGCCAGCCTAGCAGCGGCCCGACCGGGGGGCTCGGGAGGCGGTCAGGCGGTGGCGGCGCTGTCGAACAGGTAGTCGAGGTAGCGCAGCAGCTCGGAGGGGTCGAAGGGCTTGGCCAGGAAGTAGTCGACGCCGCCCGTCCAGGCCTGCCAGGCGCTGGTGTCGTCGGCGGCCGCGGTGAGCATCACGACGGGCAGCGACGCGCCGCCGTCGAGGGCGCGGATCCGGGACAGCACCGCGTGGCCGTCCAGCCCCGGCATCATCACGTCGAGCACGACGCAGTCGGGCCGGCTGCTCTCGATGGCCCGCATCGCCGAGAAGCCGTCTTCCACGACGTCCACGACATGACCCTCGCACTCGAGGACGTCACGGACGAGCGCACGCACAGACGGGTCGTCGTCGACCACCAGGATCCTCGCCACGATGTCCCCCTCGACTGGGTTGCTTCGCAGGAGGCATCGGCCAGCCGGACGCGCCATCGCTCACCCGTCCGGGTGACGCCCCACCAGCTCGCGGGTCCGCTCGACGTCATGGCCCATCTGCTCGACCAGCGGCTCGACGCCGTCGAAGCGCAGGGTGTCGCGCAGCCGGGCCGCGAACGTCAGCCCGACGTGCTCGCCGTACAGGTCGAGTCCGGGTTCGGCGTCGACCACGAAGGCCTCCACCCGGCGCTCGCGCCCGGCGAAGGTCGGGTTGGTGCCGATGCTGATCGCGGCGGGCAGCTGCGTGCCGTTCGTGCGCACGAGGCGCCCGGCGTACACCCCGTCGGCCGGCACGGCGCTCCACGGCAGCGGCTCGAGGTTGGCCGTGGGGTAGCCGATCTCGCGGCCGCGCTGGTCGCCCCGCACGACGACGCCGTCGATGCGGTGGTCGCGGCCGAGGGCGGCAGCCGCGCCGGCCATGTCGCCGGCGTCCACGCAGGACCGGACGTACGTCGAGGACCAGGTCGTGTCGGCGCTCCCCTGCAGCGAGATGCCCTCGACGGTGAAGCCGAAGCGGCGGCCGTCCGCGGCCAGCGCCGAGACGTCGCCCGTGCCCTTGTGGCCGTAGCGGAAGTTGTCCCCCACGACGACGGCGCTGACGTGCAGCCGCTCCACGAGGACCTCGTGCACGAACTCGTCCGCGGTCAGCCGGCTGAACGCCTGCGTGAACGGCAGCACGCACATCACGTCGACACCCAGGCCCTCGAGCAGCTCGGCCTTCAGACGCGGGCCGGTGAGCATCGGCGGGTGGTGGCCCGGGCGTACGACCTCCATCGGGTGCGGGTCGAAGGTGAGCACGACGCTCGGCACGCCGGCCTCCCGCGCACGGGCGACGGCCCGCTCGATGATCTGCTGGTGTCCGCGGTGCACCCCGTCGAACACGCCGATCGTCACGACGCACCGCCCCCACCCGGACGGCGCGCTCTCCACTCCCCGCCAGCGCTGCACGGGCCCAGCCTGCCACGCAGGCAGCTCGCTAGGCAGGCGCGAACACCACCGCGGGACGGGCCGCGCCGTCCCGGTCCTCCACGAGCGCGATGCAGCGCCCGTCCGGCGCGAACGCCCCGACGCTGCCCGGCGCGCCGGTGGGCTCGAGCTTCTTGCCGTACGACAGCGCGACGGCCTCGTCGGCGTCCAGGTCGCGGCGCGGGAAGGACGCCGCCACGGCGTCGTCCAGCAGCACCATGTGCAGGTCGTCCGCGAGCTGCTCCAGGGTGCGGGCCTGCGTGAGGTCGAAGGGCCCGACCCGGGTGCGCCGCAGGGCGGTCAGGTGGCCACCGACCTGCAGGCCGGCGCCGAGGTCACGGGCAAGTGCGCGGACGTAGGTCCCCGACGTGCACTCCACGACCACGTCGAGGTCGTCGCCGCGCCGCTCGAGCAGCTCGAACCGGGACACGGTCACCGCGCGCGGCTTCAGCTCCACCTGCTCGCCGGCGCGGACCCGGGCGTACGACCGCACCCCGTCGACCTTGACCGCGGACACCGAGGACGGCACCTGCGACAGGTCACCGGTGAGGCCGGCGAGACCGGCGGCGAGGGCCTCGTCGGTCACGCTGGAGGCGTCCCGCACCTCGACGACCTCGCCCTCCGCGTCGTCCGTCACGGTCGTCGCGCCGAGGCGGATGGTCGCTTCGTAGGTCTTGCCGGTCAGTGCGAGGTGGCCGAGCAGCCGCGTCGCGCGACCGACGCCCAGGACGAGGACCCCGGTGGCCATCGGGTCGAGAGTGCCTGCGTGGCCGACCTTCTTGGTGCCGGCGAGCCGCCGGCAGCGGCCGACGACGTCGTGGGAGGTCCAGCCCTGCGGCTTGTCGACGACCAGCAGGCCGTCCGGAGCGGTCACGCCTGCAGGTGCGGGGCGGCGTCCAGGCCGGCGCGCAGGCGGTCGAGCGTCACCGCCGCGCCGTCGTGGGAGGTGAAGCCCGCCGCGAAGCGGTGCCCTCCCCCGCCGAGCGCCGTGCAGACGGCGCCCACGTCCACGGCTCCCTTGGATCGGGTCGACACCTTGTAGCCGCCCTCGAGCGGATCACCCTTGAGGACGACCGCGACCTCGGCCTCCTGCGCCACGCGCAGCGCGTCGATGACCCCCTCGACGTCGGCCAGCCCCAGCCCGCCGGCCTGCAGGTCGGCGGCCTCGACGACCGTCCACACCAGGCCGAGCCCGCGGGCGGCGCCGGTGTCGAGCTGCGCCGCCGCGCACGCGCGCCCGAGCAGCTGGACGTAGCCGAAGGGGGCGGTGTCGTAGATGGCGCGGCTGATGAGGTCGTGCCGGATCCCGGTGGCGAGCAGGCGGGCCGCGAGCTCGTGCACCGACGGGGTGGTCGCGAGGTACTTGAACGACCCGGTGTCGGTGACGAGCCCGGTGTAGAGCGGCGCGGCGACCTCCTGCGTCAGCGCGACCCCGAGCCGGTCGACGAGGTCGGCCACGAGGACAGCGGTCGCGGCGGCGTCCTCGTCGACGAGGTTGACGCCGCCGTAGCGCGTGTTGCTGGCGTGGTGGTCGACGACCAGCGTGCAGCCGGCGCTGTCGATCCGGGACGCCAGGCTGCCCAGGCGGTCGGGGCTGCCGGTGTCGAACGTGACGAACAGCGCCGGCTCGGCGGGGAAGTGCTCCGGAGCGACGAGCAGGTCCACGGCCGGCAGGAAGTCGTACGCCGTCGGCACCTCGAAGGGCTCACCTCCCCAGGAGGCGACCACCTGCTTGCCCATCGCGCGCAGGGCTGCGCCCATGCCGAGCATCGAGCCGAGGGCGTCGCCGTCCGGGCCGACGTGGCAGGCCAGTGCGACCGACGGCGCGTCGCGCAGCAGGCCGACGACCTGGTCCCACAGCTCTGCGGTCGGAGCGGTCACTCGTCCTCGTCGTCGACCACGACACGTGGAGCGCGGTACGGCTCCGGGTCGCCGGCGGGTGAGGCCTGCTCGGCGATGGCGTGCACCTGCGCGTCGGCCGCGCGGGCCTGCGCCAGCAGCTCCTCGATCTTGCCGGCCGTCTCCGGCACGACGTCGGCGATGAACTGCAGCGACGGCGTGTAGCGCACCCCGGTCTGCTGGCCGACCGTCTTGCGCAGGACGCCCTTGGCGGACTCGAGCGCCATGGCGCTGCTCTGCCGCTCCTCGTCGCTGCCGTAGACCGTGTAGTAGAGCGTGGCCTCGCGCAGGTCGGGGGTGACCTTCGCGTCGGTGATGGTGACCATGCCGAGGCGGGGGTCCTTGACCTGCGTCTCGAGGGTCATCGAGACCACCTCGCGGATCCGGACCGCCAGCTTGCGCGCTCTAGCAACATCAACCATGCCGACGGCCCTCCATGTCAGTCGTCCTCTCCAAAGAGCTGTCGGTGGGCCGAGAGCACCTCGACCTCAGGACGGTCCGCGACGAGCCTCTCGCAGGCGTCGAGGACCTGTCGTACGTGGGTGGCGTCCGCCGCGACGACGGCCACCCCGACGAGCGCCCGCCGGTGCAGGTCCAGATGACCTGCCTCAGCAGCGCTCACCTCGTGCCTGCGCCTGAGCTCCGCCACGATCGGCCGTACGACCGACCGCTTCTCCTTCAGCGAGTGCACGTCCCCCAGCAGCAGGTCCAGCGCCAGAGCACCCGTGAACACCCTCGAACTCCTCGCGTCGTACAGGAACGCCCGCCCGTGAAGCCTGGGGTGGGACACGGACGAGCGGAGCCGAAGGACGGTGGTGACGCGGAAGGCGCATAGAGACGACGAAGTCGTCAGCGCCGGAGGGTCACCACCGTCCAGAGGCCAGGACCTAGGCCCGAGGGATCTCGCGCATCTCCCAGGTCTCGATCACGTCACCCGGCTTGATGTCGTTGAACTTCCCGAGACCGATACCGCACTCGTACCCCTCGCGGACCTCGGTCGCGTCGTCCTTGAAGCGGCGCAGCGACTCGACCGAGAGGTCGTCCTTGACCACGGTGCCGTCGCGGAGCAGACGCGCCTTGGTGTTGCGGCGGATCAGACCGGAGCGGACCAGCGAACCGGCGATGTTGCCGATCTTCGGGACGCGGAACACCTCGCGGACCTCGGCGGTGCCGAGCGAGACCTCCTCGTACTCGGGCTTGAGCATGCCCTTGAGAGCGGCCTCGACGTCCTCGATCGCGGCGTAGATGACCGAGTAGTAGCGGACGTCCACGCGCTCACGGTCGGCCAGGTCGCGGGCGTTGCCCTCGGCCCGGACGTTGAAGCCGAGGATGACCGCGTCGGAGGCGGACGCCAGGGTGACGTCGTTCTCCGTGATCGCACCGACGCCGCGGTGGATGATCCGCAGCGAGACCTCGGGGTCGATCTCGATCTTGAGCAGCGCGTCCTCGACGGCCTCGACCGAGCCGCTGACGTCGCCCTTGAGGATGAGGTTGAGCTGGGTGTTCTCACCCTCCTTGAGGCGGTCGAACAGCGACTCGAGGGTCGGGCGGCCGCGGGTCTGGGCGAGCATCGCGTTGCGCTCGCGGGCGGCCCGCTGCTCGGCGATCTGGCGGGCGACGCGGTCCTCGTCGACGACGAGGAAGTTGTCGCCGGCGCCGGGGACGCTGGTGAAGCCGAGGACCTGCACCGGCTGACCGGGGCTGGCCTCCTTCACGTTCTCGCCGCGCTCGTTGAGCATGGCCCGGACGCGTCCGAAGGCGTCGCCGGCCACGATCGAGTCGCCGACGCGGAGCGTTCCGCGCTGGACGAGCACGGTCGCGACGGCGCCGCGGCCCTTGTCGAGGCGGGCCTCGATGGCCACGCCCTGCGCGTTGACGCTGGCGTCCTCGAGCAGCTCGAGGGCGGCGTCGGTGGTCAGCAGGATGGCGTCGAGGAGCTCCTCGAGGCCCATGCCCGCCTTCGCCGACACGTCGACGAACATCGTCGTGCCGCCGTACTCCTCGGCGACCAGGCCGTACTCGGTGAGCTGACCGCGGACCTTGGCCGGGTCGGCGCC